>VGNK01000083.1 GCA_016866055.1 Chloroflexota bacterium
GCGGTGGCCCCCACCACAGGCGTGCCGCGCGCGCCCGGCGTCGCGCCCGGGCGCGCCTCACCGTCCGCCGGCGCGCCCCCGCGCGAGCAGCCCGCGATCGCGAGCGCCGCGCACGCGAAGACGGCGGCGCGGATCCACCGCGCCGCCGTCCATCGGGAAGCTCCGCCCGGCTCGCCGCGCACCCTTCGAGGATACGCGTCTCGCCCATCGCGCCTTCGCGCCGCTCAGCTCGTCGCGCCCTCCGGCTGCGGCGCCATCCCCATCATGCGGTTCATCGGGTAGCCGCCCAGCGCCAGCGTCTGCGGCCACTCCTCGAACAGCCGGTCGATGTCGAACATCGGCGTGTCCGACCAGAGCACGCGCTCCTGCACCGGCTCGCTGTACACCGAGATGCGGTGCCCGCTCGCGCCGAAGATGCGGCCGTTCGCGATCCCGCCCTCGTCCGAGGCGAGCCAGACGATGATCGGCACGACGTTCTTCGGGTCGCGCGCGGTACCCGCCGCCGACTCGCTCGGCGCGGGGCCGCTCGTGTCGACGCCGCGGCCGCGGTCGGTCATGCGCGTCGACGCGAGCGGCGCGATCAGGTTGCACGTGACGCCGTACGGCGCGAGCGCGCGCGCGTTCGAGCGCATCAGCCCCATCTTCCCGGCGTGCGCCGCCGAGTAGTTCGGCTGCCCTGCGCCGCCGCTGATCCCGGCGTCCGAGGTGAAGTAGATGATGCGCCCGCCGTGCGTGCGCTGCGTGCGCCACCAGATCGAGGCGAACTTCGTGGGGGCGAAGCACCCCTTGAGGTGCGTACGGATCACCCCGTCCCACTCGTCCTCGGTCATGTTGAAGATCATCCGCTCGCGCAGGATGCCGTGCGCGCACACCAGGATGTCGAGCTTGCCCCAGGTGTCGAGTGCGAGGCGCACCGTGTCCTCAGCGACCTGCATGTCGGCGATGTCGCCGATCGAGCCGATCGCCTCGCCGCCGGCCTCGTTGATCGCGTCGACCACCGCGTTCGTGCGCGTGGGGTCGACGCCCATGCGCCCCTCGACGTCGGCGCCGGTGTCGGCGACCACGACCTTCGCGCCCTGCTCGGCGAACACCTTGCTGATGTGGCTCCCCATGCCGCCGGCGCCACCCGTGACGATCGCGACCTTGCCCTCGAGATGCTTGCGTGCCATCGCGGTTCTCTCCGTTCCGCTCTTCGCGTCTGCTTCGTGCGTCGCCGGCCCGCTACGGGCTCAGCCGCGGCGGCTGCTTGAGGTACGCGCCGTCCTCGACGGCGAGCGTCTCCGGCATCACCTCGAAAAGCGTGTCGATGTCCCAGTAGGGGCTCTCGCTGTAGATCGAGCGCTCCCACGACGGCTCGCGCCAGATCGTGATCTTGTGGCCGGTCGCGCCGATCACGCGGCCGGTGACGTCCGCCCCCGCGTCGGAGGCGAGGTAGACGATCGCCGGGACCACGTTCTTCGGGTCGCGCGCGGTGCCCGCGGCGGACTCGCTCGGCGCGCCGACGGAGGCGTCCACGCCGCGGCCGCGGTCGGTCATGCGCGTCGAGGCGCCGGGCGAGATGCAGTTCGCGGTGACCTTGTAGCGCGCGAGCGCCTGCGCGCAGGAGAGCATGAGCCCGGTCTTCGCCTGCTGCGCGGCCGAGTAGTTCGGCTGGCCGGCGCCGCCGGTGATCCCCGCGGTCGAGGTGAAGTAGATGATGCGGCCGCCGTGATCGCGCTGCGCGCGCCACCAGATCGAGGCGAACTTCGTCGGTGCGAAGCAGCCCTTCACGTGGGCGCGCACGACGCCGTCCCACTCGTCCTCGGTCATGTTGAAGAGCATCCGCTCGCGCAGGATGCCGTGCGCGCAGACGAGGATGTCGAGTTTCCCCCAGCGGTCGAGCGCCGTGCGCACGAGCCCCTCGGCGACCTCCATCTCCGCGACGTCGCCCACCGCGCCGACGGCCTCGCCGCCCGCCTTCGCGATCTCGTCGACGACGGCGTTCACGCGCGTCGGGTCCACGCCCATGCGACCCTCGACGTCGGCGCCCGTGTCCGCGACCATGACCTTGGCGCCCTGCTCGGCGAAGATCTTGCTGATCCAGCTCCCCATGCCGCCGGCGCCGCCGGTGACGATCGCGACCTTTCCCTCGAGATGCTTCCCCGCCACGTGGACCTCCCGTTCGCTCGCTCCGGCGCGCCCGGCGCCGGTCGCGGCAGCATAAGCCCGCCGGCGCAGCGCATGGACCGCGGGCGAGGCCCGCGCGTCACGCGGTACGGCGCGCACCCGGCCCGCGGCGCACCCGGAGCAGAACGCGCTCGGCTCGCCCGGGTCCGCGCCGTCGCCGCCGGCGCGGGCGCCCTTCGACGGCTCACGGCGAGCGAAGCCGCCCGGCTCGCGGCTCGCCCGGGAGCGCGCCGTATACTGCCGCCGCCGCGCGCCCACGCCCTCGTGGCGCGGGCGCGCGCATCCCTGACAGCCGCGTCGGGTGCGAGGAGCGAACGATGAGCGTCGTGCAGACGATCCGCGGGCCGATCGAAAGCGGCGAGCTTGGATGGACGCTCTCGCACGAGCACCTCACCGCCGGTGCCGCCGGAATGGAGCGGCTGCCGTGGGTCTTCGATGAGGCCGAGGCGGCATCGCTCAACATCGAGGCGCTCGGCCGGGTTCGCCAGGCGGGGATCCAGAGCATGATCGACCTCACGCCGCTCGACCTCGGCCGCAACATGGGGCTCTTCAGGCGCGTGGCGGAGGCGGACACCGGCGTGCACGTCGTCTGCGCGACCGGCGTCTACCGCTGGGTGCCCGCGTACCTGATGGGCCGCGAGCCCGACGACGTCGCCGATCACCTGCTGCGCGAGCTCCGCGACGGCATCGAGGGAACGGGGATCCGGCCCGGGATCATCAAGCTCGCGTGGGACCTCGAGTACCGGCTTCACGACGGCCCGGCGGGCTTCACGCCGCGCGCGAACCTCGAGCGCACCGCGCGCGGCGCCGCCCGCGCGGCCAAGGTGGCCGGCGTGCCGATCTCGTGCCATACGCTCGCCGCGGACGAGCTGGGGACGCCGCTGCTCGACATCTTCGAGGACGAGGGGCTCGACCTCCGCGCGGTGACGATCGGCCACTCGAACGACTCGCAGGACCCGGAGTACCTGCTGCGGCTCGTGCGACGCGGGGCGAACGTCGGGCTCGACCGCTTCGGGGTGCTGCGCGGCGAGGAGGAGATGGCCCGGCGCGCGCAGCTCGCGCTCGGGCTCATCCGGGCGGGCTTCGCCGAGCAGGTCTGCCTGAGCCACGACGGCTCGCCGTACATGCGCTTCGGCGCGCCGCGGCCGCCGAACCTCGACTGCTGGCTGCCGGTGCCGACGTGGGAGGTCCCGTGGCTGCTCGAGCACGGCGCGTCGCAGGACGACGTCGACGCGGTGATGGTGCGCTCGATCCGTCGCACGTTCGAGGCCGCCGCCGCGATGGCCGCGCCAGCGAAGTAGGAGTCACGATCCGCGCCGAGGAAGCAGAGAGCCCGGGCGACTCGCCCGGGCTCTCGCGATGGCTCCTGATGGTCACCCGAAGGCTACGCGAGCCTCCCGGAGCCCCTGTCCCGTATTGCCTAGCGGCGGCCGTAGCCCCCGCCACCACCGCCACGGCCACCGCCGTAGCCACCGCCGCCACCACCACCGCCGCCGAAGCTGCGGGGGCCGGCCTCGCGCGGTCGCGCCTCGTTCACGTTGAGCTGACGGCCACCGAACTCCTTGCCGTTGAGGGCGGCGATCGCCTTCGCCGCGTCCTCGTTCGACATCTCGACGAACCCGAAACCGCGAGGCCTGCCGGTCTCACGGTCGGTCGGCACCGCTACCGAAACCACCTCGCCGTACTGCGAGAACAACTGCATGATCTCTGCCTCGGTCGCCCGGAACGGCAGGTTGCCGACGTAGATCTTCTGAACCAACGAACTCTCACTCCTTGCCGGCTGCTGCCGACACTAGCCGCGCCCGACGGCGCGGTACATTCCGAACTCAGGCGCTACGTGGCAGCTCGGGTGAGGCGACCAAGAGGCGTGACTGAGCATCCGTCTCGCGACGTGGCTCCACGATAGCACGTTACGCATGCGACCGCGATCCGCGAGAGTGCGGGGAAGCTTTCGCAGCCTCCGCAGCCCGGCCGCGACCGCCGCCTACGCGGTCGCGGCGCCCGCAGCGCTCCGCTCGCGGCGCGCGCGCTCCTCCCGCTCGCGGAGGAAGCGCTCGGTGATGTCCCGCGCGTGGGCGAGCGCCCAGATCACGTCTCCCGCCTCGTCCCGCACGATCGTGAACGAGAGACTCCACGTAGATCGTCGTGCCGTCCTTGCGCGCCGAGCGCGTCGGCATCGCCTGCCCGCGGTACTTCGTCTCCCCGGCGGCCAGCGCGCGCTCGTACCCCGCCCAGTGCGCCTCCTCGGGCGGAACGCCGAAGACCGCCGTCGCGGCGGTGTTCCACGCGCGGATGCGACCCTCGCGGTCCGCGAAGATCATCGCGTCGGGCGCCTGCTCGACGAGCGGCCGCGCGAGCGCGGCGGACGGGTCCTCGCTAGTCGTTGCCGAGCCCCCAGGCGATGCCGTTCTTCAGGAGCTGCCGGAAGCCCGCGGTCTCCCAGGAACCGCGCAGCGTGAGCGGCACCTCGCCGCCCGGCACAACGCTGTCGTCGACCCGCACCTGGCTGTTCGTCGTCGGCGTGTGCGCGTGCCCGAGCGTCGTGTAGGCGACCGCCCCCTGGCTCATCTCGCGCACGTAGGCGACCGCACGCGTCTTGCCGTCGGGGAAGAGCGAGGTGTCCTCGTCGTAGACGAAGCCGGTCTCGCCGCCCGTCGGGTCCGGCCCCCACGAGGATGTGAGCAGCACCTGCGACCGAGGCGGCTGCTGCAGCTCGACCATGTACGGCTCGTCGATCGTCTCGAACGACTCCGGCATCCCGCGCGTGAGCGGGTGTTTCGGGTCGACCGTGTCGACGCGGAACTTCCGGATCGGCGGGTGGTTGATGAAGAAGCCTCCGAGCGTCTCGTGGTACGGCATCTTCACCATGCGGCGCCGGCGCCCCTCGGGCTGCACGCGCACGGCCCTTCCGCCGCTCGAGCCGTGCAGCGCCAGCCAGCGCCCGCCCGCCTCGATCCACTGCCGGAGCACCTTGTTCTGCTCGTCGTGGGCGACCGGCCCGGCGACGTAGCTCACGAGCAGCGTGCACGGCTCCAGCCACTTCTCGAGGTCGGTGTAGTCGCCGGCCACCGTGGTGTGGACGCCCTCGTGGTCGTAGAGCAGCTCGAGGACGCGCAGGCGGGCGAAGTCGTGGTCGTGGCCGGCCGGCGATCCCGGCGGGTAGCCCCCCGTGATGACGTGCGCGCGGATCGGCTTTGGCCTCGTGACCATCTTCTGCATCCTTCCCCTCGCAGCCGCGGCGCGCAGGCGCGGCCGGCGGCCCGTGCACACCCTAGGTGGTGGCGCCCGGCGTGTGAAGGCGGGGACCCGGGCACGTCGAGTCGCGCGGCGGGGTCAGCGCTCGCCGCCGAGGCTCCCCCCGCGGTCCTCGCCGCTGAGCGCGGAGCCCGCCCGCCGCACGCGCGAGATCGCGCGCGCGAAGTCGCGCATCCGGCGCACGCGATCCCGGGCGCCGCCCGGCGAGAGCAGGCTCCGCCGCGGGAGCGCCGCGAGCACGCGCAGCTCGTCGCCGAACCCCTCGCGCCAGGGAACGCCGTGGCCGGCACATCCGACGGCGGGCGCCCGCGGCGCGAAGTCGCGCAGCGTCTGCAGGTACAGCGCGTCGTCGAAGTTCGTCATCGTCATCGCGCGGGCGAGGACGTCCCGGTGGCAGATCACGAGGTCGCCGACGAACGCGACCCCGCGCCCCTCGAGCAGGTAGCAGTACGAGCCCGGCGTGTGCCCCGGCACCGGCACCGCGAGCACGCCCGCGATCCGCTGCTCGCCCTGGAGCGGCACGTCGACCTGCACCTCGGGCAGCACGCCCGCGCGGCGCGCGACCCGGCGGCGTATCCGGCGCACAAGGTGCGAGCGCCCCATCGGCTCGCGCACCAGGTGGCGGCCCTGCGCGTCGACGTCGCACTCCGCCACCCCGGCGACCACGCGCGCCGAGTAGCGTCGGCGCAGCTCGGCGGCCGCGCCCGCGTGATCGACGTGGCCGTGCGTCAGCAGGATGTGCGACGGCTCCATCCCCGGCGCGATCGCGGCCAGCTCGGAGACGATGCCGTCCGCGCTCGAGGCAAAACCGGTGTCGACGAGCGTCAGCCCGCCGTCGTCGCGCTCGACGGCGAAGACGTTGCTGCCGCGCGTCTCGTGCAGCCACCACACTCCCGGCACGACGAGCTCCGCCACCGCCCCTCCTCGCGCACCGGGGACGGTCGAGGCGACCGCGCCGGCGCGCACATCAT
Organism: Chloroflexota bacterium; assembly: GCA_016866055.1. Classification (GTDB taxonomy): domain Bacteria; phylum Chloroflexota; class Dehalococcoidia; order UBA2979; family UBA2979; genus VGNK01. Next base: position 6,393 of record VGNK01000083.1, read on the forward strand.
CCCGAACGCGCGGCGCGGCGTCTCGTGAGCCGCGCGAACCTCGAGCGCCCGGCGCCGGGCACGGACGGTCGGGCGCGCGCCCGGCGTCCTCCGCGTCCGCTGCGCGATCCCTTACGTTGACGTTAGGTTCCTACGTCCCTAGGATGTTCGCACCTCAGTTCGCGCGTCGAGCGGACTCACGTTGAGCGTACGGTCGGGTGCCCCTGCGGCTCGCGGTCCCGGAGCTCCTCCAGCCGGCGGCCCTCGCGCGCGCCCGAGGGCCTCGCTGCGCCAGGCCTTCGCCTCGCTCCGGCTCGAGCACTACCGTTCGCTCTGGCTCTCGCAGGTTGCCTCGTTCAGCGGCATGCAGGTACAGCAGGTCGCGCGCGGCCTGCTCGCGTTCCAGCTCACCGGGAGCTACGCGGCCGTCGGCATCGTGATGATGTCGTGGGGCATCCCGCAGCTCCTGCTCTCGCTCGTCGGCGGCGCCGTGGCCGACCGCGTCAACAAGCGCAACGTCATCCTGATCGCGCAGACCGGCACGGGCACGATCGCCTTCGTCACGGCGATCCTCATCATCACCGGCGTGATCACGATCCCCATCCTCTTCGCGATCGGGCTCGTGCAGGGGACGCTCTTCGCGTTCAACATGCCGGCGCGCCAGGCGCTGCTCGCCGAGCTCGTCCCGCAGTCGGAGCTCGCCAATGCGATCGCGCTCAACAACATGGCGATGAACGCCACGCGCATCGTCGGCCCGGCCGTCGCCGGGGTCGTGATCGCCGTGTGGGACGTGGGCGCCGCCTACCTGCTGCAGAGCCTCATCTACCTCGCGGTCCTCTATTTTCTGTACCGGCTCCCGCCGAGCACTTCCCACCTGCGCGGCGCCGGGAGCCGCGGGAGCGTCCCCCAGGAGATCGCGGTCGGCCTGCGCTACATCCTCGGCTCGCCGACGCTTCGACTGCTGATGCTGCTCGCGTTCGTCCCGACGATGCTCGGCATGCCCTACATGACGCTGCTCCCGGGATTCGCGGTCGAGGAGCTGAGCCGTGGCCCGGGGTCGTACGGCTTCATGTTCACGGTCACGGGGATCGGCGCGGTCGTCGGCTCCTTCATCATCGCGTGGATGTCGGCGTTCCCGCGCAAGCCGCTGCTGCAGGCGCTCACGGGCGTGGGCTGGGGCGCGGCGCTGCTCGCGCTCGGCCCGGGCTCGCTCGCGTTCGGCTACATCGGCGCGCTCGTCGCGCTGGCGCTCGTCGGGCTCTTCTCGACGACGTTCCAGACGCTCAATAACACGATGCTCATGGCGGAGTCGCGGCCGGAGTTCTACGGGCGCGTGATGAGCGTCCACATGCTGACGTTCAGCCTCTTCCCGTTCATGTCGGGCCCGATGGGCGCGGTCGCGGACCAGATCACGGCGGCGAGGACGTTCACGGTGCTCGGGGCGTCGATCCTCGTGTTCATCCTCGTGGCGAGCATGCTGACCCCGCGCTACACGCTGAGCGCCGCCGAGCCCGCGGACGCCGGCTTCCCCGCCGAGCGGCCGCGGCCCACGGGAGCGGTGCCCTAGCGCCGGGCCGCAGGCGACCCGCCACGTCACCACTTCGCGATCCCGGAACGGCTCCTCGCGGCCTCGCGGACCGCGCGGAGCGGCGCGGCGGACACAGCGACCTGCCCCCGACGTCACCCCTCGCGGCCCGGTCAGCGCGCGGGCGGCTCCGGCATCGGGTCGCGCTCGCTCACGCGCGCCTGGAACTCGCGCTCGCGCGGACCCCACCAGCCCCTCAGGTGCTCGATCACCGCGCCGATCTCCGCGTCCGTGAGCCGGTCGCCGAACGCCGGCATTCCGCACTGCGCCGGTCCGAGGCCGTACGCCGCACAGCCGTCGCGGACGATGCGGTAGAGAAGCCCGTCGGCGTGGTGCCAGGTGTGGCCTGTGGCGTCGTGGGGTGGCGGCGGGAAGAGGCCGTCGGTGCCGCGGACGCGCCAGTTCGCCAGCGCGCTCGGCCGCGGGCTCCCCGCCGGAGCCGCGCCGCCGCGAGCGCGGCGACCACTACCGCGAGCGCGACGATCGCCGCACCCACGAGCGCCAGCCGTCGAACCGACACGCCCCCTCCCTCCGGCGATCGCGCGAGAACGGCCGCGGCTCTTCGCCGTGGCCGCTCCCGGAGGTTGGACCGGAGGCGGGGACCCGGCGCCCCGCCTCCGGTCACTCGACCCGGATCACTTCGAGACGATCAGCTTCCCGACCATCCCGGCGTCCTTGTGGCCGGCGACCGTGCAGTAGTACTCGTACTGGCCGGCCTTGTGGACCCGCAGGCGCAGCGTCCCGTGGTCACCCGCCTCGAGTGCCATGTGGAGCGCGAGGTCCTTCTGGTGCTCCTCCTGGTGCGCGGCCATCGCGCCGGACTGGCCTTCCTGGCGGGCCATCGCCATCGCGTCTGCATCGATCTTCTTGATCGTGAAGTCGTGGACGAGCTTGCCGTCGTTGTGGAACTCGATCTCGACGACCTCGCCGGCCTTGAAGCGCAGCTCCTTCGGCTCGAACTTGATCTCCAGCAGCTCGACCTTGAACTGCTGAGCCACGGTCGCGCCCGCGAGCTTCGCCGCGTCGTCGTCGTCGTGATCGTCGTCGGCCTCGCCGCCGCCGCACGCCGCGGTGAGCAGGAGGAGCCCCGCCGCCGCGGGGAGGATCAACGCGAGAAGAGCAGGTCATCGTGGCATTGGTGCCTCCGGTCACGCTCCAGCATCGCCGGGGGGGCCCGCCGCCCCGGCCGTTCGGCCCGCCGCGGGGAGGACCAACTGGCGGTCGCGGGTGTCAGGAGACGCGCGGCGGGATCGCCCGCGGGCCGGGGCTCCCTCGGCCACGCGAGGACCGCACGCGCTAGCCGGACACCTCGGGCACGCGGTCGAGGACGATGTCGAGCGCCGTGGCCGCGATGACCAGCGCGATGGCGACCGGCACGACCCAGCGCGCGAGCCAGACCCCCGCGCGCCAGGCCAGGCCGGAGGCCTCGTCACCCTCCTCGAGCAGCGAACGGCCCATCCACGCGATCACGATCGACGTCGTGAGCACCCCGAACTGCAGCCCTACGGTGCCGACCGCCCGTGTCCATCGCGTCGAGCACGCGCTCGCTGTGCTCAAGGTATACAAGGAGTTTGTTGACCGAGTATACACAAAATCAACAATAACTCATGCACCAAGAACCGCGGGTATAGTAACTGTCCTGGCACTATTAACTCGATTGTTAGGTTGTTGGCATTTCGATAAGATTGCGTACTTAATGCGTGAGCGCTGATCGATTTCCACAGGAACAATGGTTGTTGGTCCTGCAGTATCGCCGCTGGCGATACTAGCGGTGCATGTTGCCAGCGTAAGCACAGCAAAAATCAAGCTAAACATCACGGCTCGAAATTTACACATGTTGGTCCACAAAATAAGTTGTCATAGTGAGAGTTTGACAGGTATTTGGCTGTCCTGCCGAACATCGTTGCTCAGGTTCTGGCGAACTTCTACCCTGCGAGCGATGCGATACACGGTGAAGGCGGCGGCGCGGGCGACCGGGGTCTCCGAGAGCCGGTTGCGCACCTGGGAGCGCCGCTACGGCATCCCGAAGCCGGCGCGCTCGGAGACGGGGCGGCGGCTCTACGACGACGGCGACCTGCGCGTGATCCGGCGAATGGCGGCGCTCGTCGGGGCCGGCCTGCCCGCCGCGCAGGCGGCGGAGGCGGCGCGCG
>VGNK01000084.1 GCA_016866055.1 Chloroflexota bacterium
CGGCGGCCTCCTTCGCGCCGACCTCCGCGGCTCCCGACGCCGCGCGCGCCAGCCGGCGCAGCGTCGAGCGGAGCGACGGCGGTGCTTCTCCCTCGCCGCCGGGCCGCTCGTCCGGTCGCTCGTCGCTCATGCTCGCCCCGCCCGATCCGCGCCTAGCCGGCGCGCTCCTTCGCGCGCGTCAGCGCGCGCACGATGATCCCCTTCTCGGGGATTGGCTTCCATCCCGCCGGCGTGTTGAAGTAGCGACAGCCCGCGCTCGTCTCCTCGGGCTCGCGTTCCATGTACTCGACGTCGAACCCGTCCACCCGGATCGTCGGCGAGCCGAGGCACTTCACGGTGATCGCGTCCTCCTCCGTGCGGATCAGGGTCTCCTTCACCTCGACACCGGTCACCCCGGCCTCCGCGAGCGCCTCCTTGAGGACCCCGCGCGCCTGGTCGTGGTGGCTGCAGCGCTCCGCCAGCAAGAGCGTGACTTCCATGCGTTCCCTCTCCCCTGCGCTCGGCGCCGCGTTCCGGGCTGCTTATGATGCCAGCACACCCACCTCGCGGCTAGGGCGCATCCGACCGCCCCCGGCCCACGCGTGAACCGGCGCCGCTACCGCGCGAGCCTCGCGCCCCCCTCGCGAGCGCGCCACGCCGCCATCACGCGCTCGTCGTGCGGGAACGGAAGCGCGGGCAGCGCTTCGGGGTCGAAGTAGCGCACCTCGAACGCCTCGTCGCCCGCGCGCGCGGCACCGCCGACCGCCGTCCCGGCGTACGCGATGAACACCACCGGGTGCCCGGGCTCGCTGTAGACCCCGAGCAGCCGGTCGAGCCGCACCGCCACGCCGGTCTCCTCGAGCACCTCGCGCACGGCCGCCTCCTCGACGACCTCGCCCGCGTCGACGAAGCCCGACGGGAACGCCCAGCGGCCGAGCGCCGGCTCGTGGTTGCGTCGCACCAGCAGGATCCGCCCCTCGCGCTCAACGACGACGCCGACGGCGACCTTCGGGTCGGGGAACCACATGTAGTGCCCGCGCGCGCACGCGGGACGCACCCCGGGCGCCGCCTTCGCAATCGCGCCGCCGCAGCGTGGACAGAAGCGGGGTGGCTGCGGGAGCGCGTTCACCACTGGTCTCGCCGTTCGTCCTCGCCACGGGCGGCGCCGCGCCCGCGCTAGCGGAAGAGCACGATGCGTCGGAACTCCTCGCGCGAGCGCCCCTCGGCGTCCTTCCAGCGCAGCCGCATCATCTCGATGAACTCCCGGTCGTCCGGGAACTGGCTCGTGTGCGCGAGCAGCGCCGCGATCTTCGTCTCGACCACCTCGGTGATGTCCGCGCGGAAGTTCGGCTCGTTGGCCCCCCAGAGGTAGATCTCGCGCACCTTGTGCGGCTCGAGTCCCTCCGCGATCTGCTCGGGGAAGTTGAGCCGGTCGCGCGCGGTCGGATAGACCGCGTCGACCGTCGCGAGCCCGGTGATCCGGTGATCGGAGTGGTTCACGAACGAGTCGCGGATGATCACGGGTTCGGGGTCGTGCGTGTAGACGGCGAACGGCTTGAAGTCCCGGATCTCGCGCGTGATCGCGCCGAGCAGCTCCCGCGAGTAGGTGAGTTCGCCGTCGGTGAAGCCGAGGAAGCGCACGTCGCGCACGCCCAGGATCGCGGCCGCGTCGCGCTGCTCCTGTTCGCGCGCGGCGACGAGCCGCTCCGGCGTGTACGCGGGGTCGTCCGAGCCCTTCGAGCCGTCGGTGGCGACGACGTAGCGCACGTGCCAACCCGCGCGCGCGAGCAGCGCGGCGGTGCCGGCGGCGCCGAAGTCGGCGTCGTCCGGGTGGGCGGCGATCACCAGCGCGCGACGTCGCTCGCCGGCGGCCTCGTCCGGATCGCCCGGTCGCTCCTTGCCGAACAGGTCCTCGAGCCCGCTCGCCATCGCGCCCCCGCTCACGCACCCCGCCGCCACCACGAGGCTCCCCATCCTACGGCGGTGGCCCTGAGCGCCGAAGGCGCCGGCGCTACCGCCTTGACGGAGCAGGGACGCGCCGGTACCGTTCCGAACAGAACATATGTGCCGTGAGGCCGTAGTGGCCGGCGGGGGCCGAGGGGACAGCAGGACGATGGCGGCTGACGATCTCTCCTCCAAGCAGCGGGCGATCCTCCGGTTCCTGGAGGAGTTCATCGCCGAGCACGACTACCCGCCCTCGATCCGGGACATCCAGAACGGGTGCGACATCTCCTCCACCTCGGTCGTCGACTACAACCTCAAGCGGCTCGAGGAGAAGGGCTACATCCGCCGCGACCGCGAGGTCTCGCGCGCGATCGAGCTGCTGAACGGGCAGGGCGAGCGCCGCCGTCGCACGGTGGCCGTGCCGCTCCTCGGCAAGATCGCCGCCGGCCGCCCCATCCCGACCCCGCCGGAGACCCCCACCCCCGGCGCGTTCGACGAGACCGTCGAGCTCACCGAGGAGCAGACCCGCGGCCGCAGCAACGTCTTCGCACTGCGCGTCGAGGGCACCTCGATGATCGACGCGCTGATCAACGACGGCGACATCGTCGTGCTCGAGCCCACGAGCACGTGCGACGACGGCGAGATGGTCGCGGTCTGGCTGCGCGACGAGAACGAGACGACGCTGAAGAAGCTCTACCGCGAGGGCGAGCGCGTGCGGCTCCAGCCGATGAACGCGACGATGGCGCCGCTCTACACGCGCGCCGACAACGTCGAGGTGCAGGGCCGCGTCGTCACCGCGATCCGCTCGCTCTAGCGGCGACGGCAGCGGGCCCCGGTCCCGCGGCCGCGGACCTTCGCCGTAGTACGCTCTCGTCCATGGCCCAGAACGCACTCGACGCCGCCGGTGAGCGTCGGCCGCTCCTCACGGTCTCGCACCTCTCGGCCACCTACCACACCGAGGACGAGACGATCCCCGCGGTGCGCGACGTCTCCCTCGAGCTCTACGAGGGCGAGGTGCTCGCGCTGGTCGGCGAGTCGGCCGCCGGCAAGAGCAGCGTCGCGCACGCCGTCCTCGGGCTGCTGCCGTCGACGGCGACGGTCGAAGGCGGCGACGTCCAGTTCCGCGGCCGCTCGCTGCAGGCACTCTCGACGGACGAGCTGCGCGCCGTGCGCGGCGCCGAGATCGCGATGATCTTCCAGGACGCGCTCGCGGCGCTGACGCCTACGCTGCGCGTCGGCGAGCAGCTCGCCGAGCTGTTCCGCGCGCACCGCAACATGAGCGAGCGCGAGGCGAACGCGGAGGCGATGCGCGTGCTCGGCACGCTCTTCCCCGACCCCGATCGCATCTTCGACTCGTTCCCCTTCCAGCTCTCGGGCGGGATGGCGCAGCGCGTGATGGTCGCGCTGGCGACCGCGCTTGAGCCGCTGATCGTGATCGCCGACGAGCCGACGGCGAACCTCGACCCCGGGGTGCGCATGGAGATGCTGCAGCGGCTCGAGGCGATGCGCGACGAGCTCGGCGTCTCGATCCTGCTGATCACGCACGACTTTGGGGTCGTCGCGCGCCTCGCCGACCGCGTGAGCGTGATGTACGCGGGCGAGATCGTGGAGACGGCCGACGTGCGCAGGATCTTCCGCACGCCGAAGCACCCGTACACGTTCGGCCTGCTGCAGAGCCTGCCGACGCTCGAGAGCACTGAGCGCCTCACGATGATGCCGGGCAACCCGCCGGACCTCGGCAGCCTGCCCCCAGAGTGCCCGTTCCTGCCGCGGTGCCGCAAGGCGACGACGCAGTGCCGTACGGACCCCGCGCCGCGACTCGTCCCCGTGGAGGGGAGCGCCGAGGGGCACCTGGTCGCCTGCTACAACCCGATGGCCGTAAGCCTGCGCGACTAGCGCGGGGCGCCCGCGCCGCCCGCCACCGCATGCGCGGCGGTCAGCGCCCGCGGCGCTCCGCGCCGGCGCGGGCGCGCTCGGCGATCAGCGAGAGGCGCAGCGCGAGCAGCTCGATCGCGAGCACCTCGTTGAGCTTCCCCGTCTTCACGAGCTGGTCGCTGCGCTCGATCTCGCGCAGCGACTGCTCCGCGGCCTCGCGCGTGATCGCGCGCGCCTGCCGCACGAGCTTGCCGAGCGCGAAGGCGTTCGAGACGCCGGTCGCGGTGCCGATCGCGCGCTCGTCGGCGCGGCCCTCGAGCAGCTCCGTCGCCCGCACGAGGTGGCGCACCTGCCGCGCGAGCATCGCCTGCAGGTAGGCAGGCGGCTGCCCGCCGTCCTCGAGGATCTGCGTGAGCACGCGCAGCGCCGCCGCGCCGCGCCCCTCCACCACCGCGTCGACGAGGTTGAAGACGCTCTCCTCGCGCGCCTGCGGGGTGAGCAGGTGCACGTCCTCGGCCGTGATCGCGCGCCCGCCCGTGTACGTCGCGACCTTCTCGAGCTCGCTCGCGAGCAGCCGCAGCTGCGGGCCGATCAGGCCGACGAGCGCCTCGGTCGCGCGCGGCTCGATCGCGATCCCGCGCTCGCTCGCGCGGGCGTCGAGCCAGGCGGCGACCTCGCTCTGCGCGCCGCCGCGGCCGCCGTAGGTCTTCAGCTCCGGGAACTCGGTGACGGTCACGTTGGGGAAGGCGCGCAGCGCGCGCAGCAGGGACGAACGCCCCACGCCGCCATCGCGGCCGGCCGGCGGCTCGAGCAGCACCACGTGGTTCGACTCCGGCAGCTGCGGCACGAAGTCGAGGAGCGGCTGCCACTGCTCGACCACGCCGCGCCGGCTGCCGAGTGTCGAGAACAGGCCCTCGACGATCACGAGCCGCGCGGCGGCGAGGAACGGGACCGCGGCCGCGTGCTGGATCAGCTGGTGCGGGGTGAGGCCGCGCGCGGGCAGCGTCGTCGTGTTCGTCGCGAGCATGCCGTCGGCGTCGAGCGACGCCTTGAGCGCGGCGAGCGCCTCGCTCGCGCGGAACTCGTCGGCGCCGTGCAGGACGTGGAGCATGGTGCCTCTCGCCGGGTCGCGCGCGTCAGTCGATGTCGAGCTGCCAGCCGAACCAGGTCACGAGCGTGGCGAGCAGGAAGACCGCAGCGCCCGGCCAGAGCGCCGTGGCGAGGAAGCCCCCCGCGCCGGTTGCCGCCTGGTAGCCGGCCCAGCCGATCGCGCCGAGCAGCCCGGGGAGGGGGAGCCACCAGGGGAGGCGCGGGTCCTCGTCGTCCACGAGCGCCGCGCGCAGCAGCTCGCGGGCGCTCGGCCGGCGCCGGCCCTCGTGCTCGCGCGGTGCGCCCATCGCCGTCCCCCGCTTCGCCCCCGATCCTACGGGCGCGTTTCGCCGAACGTCGAGGCGCGCTTGCCCGGCTCGCTCTCGTGGTCCCCCGCCCGCAGCCAGAGCGCGAACGCGACCGCGCTCGCCCCCGCGAGCACGAGCCCCGCCGCGGTGAGCGTCGCCCGCAGCCCCAGCGGGTCCGCCGACGCGCCGATCGAGAGCGCGCCGGCCACGTTCGCCGTCGACGCCATCATCGAGCCGATCGAGATCGTCGTCGCGCGCCGCTCCTCCGGCACGCGCTGCGCCAGGTAGTTGGTGACCTGCACGTGGATCACGTTGAACGTGACCGACGGGAGGATGAAGACCGGGAAGAGCCACGGCACGCCGGAGGCCCCGGCGAGCAGCGAGAGCGCACCCCCTACCGACATCAGCAGGAAGCTTCCGCGCAGCCCGAGCCGGCGCTTCGCGGGCGCCGCCAGCAGCGAGCCCACCGCGGACAGCCCCATCTGTGCTCCGACCAGCGGGCCGAGCGCCCAGAGCGGCGCCCCGTACCCCACGATCACGAGCTGCATCGTCACCGACATCGCCACGATGCCGACCATCCCCAGCGCCATCAGCACGATCGCCGCCCAGAGCGCCCGCGAGCGGACCACGCCGCGCAGCGCCTGCCGCCCGGTCCCGAGGAAGCTCGGCCGCTCCCGCTCGTGGGCCGGCTCGGCGAAGCGCCACGCGATCAGGACCGCCGGGAGGCTCACGACGCCGCTGAGGACCATCGGCACCCAGAGCGGAAGCCACTGCGCGATCGCCGCGCCGCTCAGCGTGAACGCCGCGATCGCCGCGGTCCCGTACGCGTTGAGGCGCCCCATGCGGTGCGTGAACTCGCCGCTCCGTCCCTCGGCGTGCAGGGAGTCGTAGAGCAGCGCGCTGTCGGCCCCGGACATGAACGCCTCGCCGATGCCGAGGATCACGTACGCCGCGAGCAGGATCATGAGCCCGCTGCCGACCCCGAACGCGATGTACCCGACGACCGTGACGGCCGTCCCGATGACGAGGCTGAGCCGCCGGCCGTAGCGGTCGGCGACGATGCCCGTCGGGATCTCGGCCGCGATCACGACCGCGGAGTGCAACGCCTCGAAAACGAAGACCTCGCCGAGCGTGAGCCCGCGCTCGCGCGTCAGGTAGATGACCCAGATCGCCTCGCCGAACCACGCCCAGCGCAGCACCCACCACCAGGAGAGGAGCCGCAGGTTGCGCCGCATCGGGGCGTGGAGGTCCGCGCTGGCCGGCGGCGGGTCTGTGGACATGCGATCAACCTCGGGGCCGGGCGTCGCGGGGTCGCGCGCTACGGGAAGAGGTCGAGATCGAGCTCGCGCACGATCTCCTTTGCGCTGCCCTCGCCGCGGTCGTACGCGAAGCCGCGCAGGATCGCCGCCGGCACGCCGTCGACTTTCCCCATCACCATCTCCGAGGCGCCGGCGATCTCGTCGGCGACGCAGATGCTCGTCACGCGCAGCTCGCGGCCGTCCATGTCCGGGCTGCCGATGTAGGAGCGCATCGGCAGCATCCCGGCGACGCCGATCGCGACGTTGGTCTGGCCGTGCCGCCACGGCCGCCCGAAGGTGTCGGTCATGACGACGGCCACGCCGACGCCGAGCCGCTCGCGCGCGGCGTCGCGGATCGTGCGGCACGAGGCGTCCGGGTCGACGGGGAGCAGCGAGATCACCTCGAGGCTGCCGACGTTCGAGGCGTCGACGCCCGCGTTCGCGCACTTCAGCCCGTGGCGCGTCTCGGTGATCAACACCCCGCGTGCCTGCCGGATGATGCGCACGGACTCGCGCAGCACCGCCTCGACGACGCGTGGGTCCTTCTGCCAGCGCTCGGCGAACTCGTGCGCGAACGGGCTCGGGTCGAACTCGCTCAGCGGGCGCAGCCGGTCCTCGGCCCGCGAGACGACGCGCTGGGTCACGACGATCACGTCGCCCTCCTGCAGCGGGGTGCCCTGCGTCGCGGCGGCATCGAAGATCTGGCCGGCGAGATCGTCGCCTGCGCGGACGATGGGGATGCCGGTGATCCCGATGACGCGGAGCTCCGGGACTGACATGTCGACCTCGTGGCCCGCACGACCGGGGCGGCCCCCGGGCGGGCGGCTAGTGCTGATCGATGCCGACGACGCGCACGTGGGTGTGCGCCTTGTAGCGGCCGTTGATGCCGATCAGCAGGATCGTGATCTGCTCGACGAAGCGCGAGAAGCGTAGCGGCCCGGCGTCGATGGCGCGCGCGCCGGCGATGCTCTCGGCGAGCGCCATCACCACCTGCTTCGCCTCCGCGTCGTTGCCGGTGACGAGGACGTCGGCGTCGACGGGGGTGTCCGGGTCCTCGAGCACCTCGGCCGAGAGGTTGTGGAAGGCGCCGATCACGCGCGAGCCCGCGAGGATGGCCGCGGCCTCCTCGGTCGCGGAGCCCTCGGCCACGTCGACGGGGCGGGGTCCGCGGTCGAACCGCACGGGGACGGCGGCGTCGACCACGATCTTGCCGGTGAGCGCGTCGCGGAGGGCCTCGAGCGTGGCGCGATGCCCGCTGTAGGGCACGGTGACGACGACGAGGTCGGCGCCGGCGACGGCCTCCTCGTTGGCGGTCCCCGACAGCGCGCCGGGCGCGCGCCCGGCGAGCGCGCCCTCGAGGTCGCGGGCGACGGAGGCGCCGCGGTCGGCGTCGCGGCTGCCGATCACGACCGCGTGGCCGGCGAGCGCGAAGCGGGTGGCGAGCCCGCGCCCCTCCGGCCCGGTGCCGCCGATCAGCGCGATCGTGTGTGGCATCGTGGTGGCTCCGTTCCTCGTCGCGGCGGTCGCGCCCGGTGCGGTCCGTACAATGGCCGCCGAGCCACGCACGGCGGCGCGGGGCGCCCCCGGCGGCGCGCGCGCCGCGGGCCCCGCCCGGCTGGCGCCTATCCTCGCAGGGCCACGGCTCACCCGGAAGGGGACGCATGACCGCGCTGGCCGCGCCGGCGGTGGAGGCCACCGGGCTCGCCCACCGCTATCTCTCCGACGCGGGCGACCTCCAGGCCCTCGAGGGCGTCGACCTCGCCCTCGCGCCGGGTGAGTTCGTCTCGCTCGTCGGCCCCTCCGGCTGCGGCAAGACCACGCTGCTGCGCCTGGTCGCGGGGCTGCTCACCCCCACCTCCGGCCGCGTGCGCGTGCTGGGACGCGCCCCCGCCGAGGCGCGCGCCGGCCGCGCCTTCGGGCTCGTCTCACAGGAGCCGGGGCTCCTGCCGTGGCGCAGCGTCGCCGGCAACGTGCGCCTCCCGCTCGAGGTCACCGGCCGCCGCGCCGACGTCGATGCGCTGCTCCGCCTCGTCGGCATCGACCGCTTCGCGCGCTACTACCCCCACCAGCTCTCCGGCGGCATGCGCCAGCGGGTCGCGCTCGCGCGCGCGCTCGCGCACGCGCCCGCGGTGCTGCTCATGGACGAGCCGTTCGGCGCGCTCGACGAGCTCTCGCGCGAGCAGATGCGGCTCGAGCTGCTGCGCATCTGGGAGCAGCGGCGCACGTCGGTGCTGTTCGTGACGCACTCGATCCGCGAGGCGGTGCTGCTCTCCGACCGCGTCCTGGTGATGAGCGACTCGCCCGGGCGCATCGTCGACGCGGTGCCGGTGGCGCTGCCGTGCCCGCGCTCGGAGGCGCAGGAAGGGAGCGAGGCGTTCACGGCGGCGGCGGCGCGCGTGCGCCGCGCGCTGGAGGCGGGCGCGTGACCCCGCGCGGCTCCGCCGTCTCGCCGCGCGACGCGGCCGACCTCCCCGCGGGCCTCGGTGGGGCGCCGGGGCCCGCGGCGCGCGCGGGCGCCGCGCCGCGCCTGCCGCTGCGCCGCTGGCTTGCGCTCGCCGCGGCTCCCGTGGCCGCCGGCGCCGCGCTGCTCGCCGCGTGGGAGGCGTACGTGCGCGCGCGCGACGTCAAGGAGTACCTGCTCCCCGCGCCGAGCGCGGTCGCGCGAGCGCTCGCGGAGGACCCGATGCGCTTCGTCGACGCGGCGCGGCTTTCGCTGACCGCCGCGCTCGGCGGGCTCGTGATCGCGAGCGCGGTGGCCTTCGCCCTCGCCGTCGCGATGGCGCACTCCCACGCCATCGAGCGCGCGCTCTACCCGCCCGCGCTGCTCGTCAAGGTCACGCCGATCGTCGCGATCTACCCACTCTTCACGATCTGGTTCGGCTTCGGCATCGCGCCGAAGATGCTCATCGCCGCGCTCATCACGTTCTTCCCGATGCTCGTCAACGCCGTGATCGGGCTGCGCAGCGTCGATCCGGCGGCGCTCGACTTCCTGCGCGCGCTGGACGCGTCGCGGTGGCAGCTCTTCTGGCGGCTGCGGCTGCCGTCGTCGTTGCCGTACGTGTTCGCGGCGCTGCGCATCTCGGTGCCGCTCTCGCTGATCGGCGCGGTCGTGGCGGAGTTCCTCTCCGGGTCGTCCGGGATGGGTCAGCTCATCCTGATCGCGAACGGCGACCTCGACACGCCGGTGCTCTTCGGCGCGGTGATCGTGCTCGCCGCGCTGGGGGTGTCGCTTACGGCGCTCGTCTCGTACGTTGAGCGCCGCGTGCTGTTCTGGCACGCGTCCTCGATGGGTGTGTAGTGCCCGCGCGCGAGGCGCGGATGCGCACCCCGACGGCTCGCCAGCGTGCAGCGCCCGCGCCAGCGCGGATGCACACGCCGCACCTGCGGGAGGCTGGCTCTGATGACGACGCACCCCCACCGGCGCGCCGCGGCGAAGGGCGCCGCGCGCGCCATCGCGCTCGCGATGCTCGCGGGCGCGCTCACGCTCGCGCTC
>VGNK01000085.1 GCA_016866055.1 Chloroflexota bacterium
CCGCGTGCGCGGCGGCGTCGAGGTCGCCGGCCTCGAGGTGCGCGAGCGCGAGCTCGCAGGCGGTGCGCGCGGCGGAGGCGAAGTCACCCTGGCGGCGCGCGTCACGCAGCGCGCGGCGCATGAAGCGGATGCCTCGCCTCAGCCGCCCGGCGCGCACGAGCGCGCAGCCGAGCGCGGCGAGCGCGCGCGCCCGCGAGCGCGTGTCCGCGCCGCGGCTGTGACGCACGACGGTGAGGTAGCACTCGACCGCCTCCGTGGTGCGCCCGCTCGAGAGCAGCACCCAGGCGTGGCGCTGTGCCGCGGCGGCGGCGACGCCGAGGTCGCCGCGTGCGAGCGATGTGCCGAGCGCGTGCTCGGTGAGCGCAAGCGCCTCGCCGCGCAGCCCGCGGTGGTGGTAGACGGAGGCGAGGTCGACCTCCACGAGCGCGGCGAGCGCGGGCGAGGGCGGCGGGATCGACGCGAGGATCGCCTCGTAGACGTGGCTCGCGTCGATGTCGCGCAGCGCGGCGACGTGGGTGCGCGCGAGGCGTCGCAGCAGCCGCGCCTGCGCTTCGGCGTCGAGCGCGTCGGCCACCGGCGGGCTCGGCCAGGTGAGCACGCGCTCGGCGTCGTCGAGCGCGCCGAGGTGCGCGTAGGCCTGCGCGAGCAGCTCGCGCGCCTCGAGCAACGCCCGTCCCGCGCCGGCCTCGCCGGTCGCGGCGAGCAGCGCCGGATCGAGCAGGCGTTGCGTGCGGCGGTAGCGAGAGCTCGCGTTGAGATGCGCGGCCGCCGCGATGACCCGCCCGAAGCGCGGACCGTCGAGCGGCTCGCCCGAGCCCACGTAGTGCTCCGCCAGCTCGACGAGCGCCTCGCCGACCGGCTCGGCGGCGCGCGACTCGATGAGCCGCGCGGCGCGCGCGTGCAGCTCGTGCCGCTCGGCCGGCAGCTGTTCGCGCAGCGCGTGGGCGAGCACGGGGTCGCCCACCCCGAACGCCGCGCCCCCCGCGCGCGCGTCCGCCCGCGCCTGCACGAGGCCGCGGCTCTCGAGCAGCGCGAGCCACTCGGTGATCGCGGCGCGCTCCGCGCCCGTGAGCGCCGCGAGGTCGGAGAGGCTGGAGGGCGTGGGGCGGATCGCGAGCGCGTGCAGCAGCCGGCGCTCGTCGCGGCCGAGGTCGAACACGTGGAGGGCAACACGGTGCGCGATCGCGTCGGGGAGCGGGAGCGTGCCGACGTCGACGACGCCGCCGGCGAGGCGGCGGCGCTCGGGCTCCGGCAGCCCCTGCCAGTCCACGAGGTAGCGCGCGAGGTAGGCGGGGTTGCCGCGGGTGAGCGCGAAGATCTGCGCGACGAACTCGCGCTCGAGCGGGGTGCCCTCCAGGCCGCGCGCGAGCACGGCGCCGGTCTCCTCGAGCGTGAGCGGCGCGAGGTCGACCCGCCGCACGTCGTCGCGCGCGAGCAGGCGGTGAACGAAGACCTCGACCGCCGGGTCGACGTCGAGCGGAAGGCGCGCGGGCAGCGTGAGCACGAGCAGCAGGTCGCGCAGCGCGGGGTGGGCGAGGAGCGCGTCGACGAGCGGGAGGTCGCTGGCGTGCAGGCGCTCGACGTCGTCGATCAAGAGCGCGGTGTGCTCGCTGCGGTGGGCGCGGCGCGCGAGGCGCTCACGGATCGCGGTGAAGGCGTCCCGCGCGGCGTGTGCGTTGTGGGGGTCGAGGTAGGGGGTTGCGGAGCCGTCGAGCTCCGCGAGCACGCGGGCGGTGGTGAGGAGCGGGACGCGTGCGAGGGCTTCGCCCTCGACGACGATCGTGTCGAAGCCGCGGGCCTCGGCGAGCGCCGCCGTCTCGTGGGCGAGGCGCGAGCGTCCCAGGCCGGCCGCGCCGCGCACGACGGCGCAGACGCGATCGGCACCGATGGCGCCGGCGAGGGCGCACTCGAGCGCCGCAAGCTGGGCGCCACGGCCTGCGAGCGTCGACGGGGAAACGGATGCCGCGCGCACAGCGCGCTCCCTCCGGTGCTGATCCTGGGAAACGTGACCGGCGTGCGCAGCATGCCCGACGCCCGGGGGCGAGTCAACGATCGCGAGTGCGCTCTACGTATTCGTCCCGGCGCCAATTACGTCGAGCACGTAGTCCCCTCGGATCGGGACGCCGATACCGTGCAAGCGCTGAACCGCCTGCGTTCCAGAGGGAGGTTTCGACGTGGCTGAGAGCAACTACTGGACACGCCTGTCCGCCCAGCGCGTCTCGCGACGGCGCGCGTTGAGGGGCGCGGCGGTCGCCGGCGCCGGGATCGCGGGAGCCGCGCTGATCGGCTGCGGTGGCGGCGATGAGGCGCCGGCCGCCCCGGCCGCGCAGCAGGCCACGCCCGCGGCGAAGGCGACCGCCGCGGCGAAGGCGACCGCGAAGCCCGCGCTCACCGAGGCGACGCTGACCTCGGCCATCGGCTCCGACATCGGCAGCGGCGACCCGCAGTCGCTCGGCGGCACCGGCGGCGGCAACTGGCCGAACACGGACACGCACTTCGTGCACGCGGGCCTGCTCGACATCGACCAGGAGAGCCGCAAGCTCGTCGCGAACTTTGCGGAGTCATGGGAGGCGGCGCCGGACCAGCTCTCGTTCGTCTACAAGCTCCGCAAGGACGTCACGTTCCACAACGGCGACCCGCTCACCGCCGAGGACGTGAAGTTCTCGATGGACCGCGGCGCGCTCGGCCAGGCCGCCTACAACAAGGACTACAAGGGCGGGCACTCGGCGCAGTTCGCATCCCTCGTCAAGAACGCCGAGGTGATCGACAAGCACACCGTCAAGTTCAACATGCTCAAGCCCGACGTGATCTTTTTGCGGCGCGGGCTGTTCCTCGTGCCGAAGGCGCACATCGAGAAGGTGGGCGACGTCGTGTACGCGGAGAAGCCGGTGGGCGCCGGGCCCTTCAAGTTCGTCTCGCGGGTGCCCGACTCGCAGATGGTGAGCGAGCGGTACGACGGGTACTACGGGAAGCCCGACAAGCCGACGGTCTCTGGCGTGCACCAGCCGTTCATCAAGCGGCTCGTGCAGAAGGTGATCCCCGACTCGCAGGCGCGGCTCGCGGCGCTGCAGGCCGGCGAGGTCGACCTCGTCCACAACGTCGCGTCGGACATCGCCAAGCAACTCGAGAAGGACCCGAAGTTCACGGCGTTCTTCCTGTCCGGCGACCAGCCGATGCACATCCACATCAACACGGCGCTCGAAAAGGATCCGGCCACCGGCCAGCCGAACCCGTGGCGCGACAAGCGCGTGCGCATGGCCGCGAACCTCGCGGTCGACCTGGATGGGATCATCAAGGGGATCCTGACCGGCAAAGAGCGGCCGAGCTACGGCAGCTCGTCCACGAGCGTCGGCTTCCCGAAGGACCTGCCGCAGCAGCGCTTCAAGCAGGACAAGGCGGAGGCGAAGAAGCTGCTCGCGGCTGCGGGGCACGAGAAGGGCTTCGACGCGAAGCTCTGGGGCCCGGGCGGCCGTTGGCCGAACTCGCGCACCGTGATGGAGGTCGTGGGGCAGAGCCTCACCGACATCGGGATCAAGACGACCCTGCAGGAGCTCCAGTACCAGGAGGTCACGACGCGGTTCAAGGACCGCAGCCTCTACCCGCTGTGCTTCTGGGGGATGTCTGGCGGCGACGACCCCGGCGCGAACTTCCGGTTCGGGTACCACTCCGGGGGCAACTACACGATGTCGACCCCCTCGAAGGAGATCGACGCGCTGATCGAGAAGAGCGAAGGTGAGTTCGACCCGGCGAAGCGCTCCGAGCTGCTCGGGGAGATCATCAAGAAATTCTACCTCGACGCGCAGTGGATCTTCCTCTACGAGCCCGTGACGGTCGTCGTCACCAACAAGAAGTGGAACTGGGCGATCCACAAGAAGACGCTCTCGAACCCCGAGTACTGGAGGATCCAGCCCGCCTAGGGGACGCGCGAGGGACACGGGTGACATGAGCGAGGGAGTGCCGGGCTCGGCGGCGAGCGACACCGTGGACGCGGCGGAGGCGGTGCGGCTGGGGATGATCACCGAGGCGGTGCCGGACGAGCGACTGGACGACGCGGTCGCGGCGTGGGCGGCCCGCCTCGCGGAGGGTCCAACGCGCACGATCGGCTCCCTGAAGAACGGGATCAACTTCGGCCTCACCAACGACATGGAGCGGTCGCTCGAGTTCTAGGCGTACCAGCAGGTGTTCGCCACGCTGACCGAGGACCGCGTCGAGGGAAGCCGGGCGTTCGCGGAGCGCCGCACGCCGGTGTTCAAGGGCCGCTAGCGGCCCAGCGTCGCCGACCGAGTCGAGGGAGCGATCGTGCGCCGGTATCTCTTGCTGCGCCTGCTGCAGTCGCTCCTGACGATCCTGCTCGTCGTGATGGTCGTGTTCCTGATCGCGCGCATCGCGGGCGACCCGGTGACGCTGCTCGTGACGTTCGACGCCTCGCAGTCGGACATCAACCGCCTGAAGCAGGAGCTGGGCCTGGCCGACCCGCTGCCGCAGCAGTTCGTGCGCTTCCTGACGGACGCCGCGCGCGGGGACTTCGGGATCTCGTTCCGCACGAACCGCCCGGCGATGCAAGAGGTGCTGAGCCGCGTGCCCGCGAGCGCGCAGCTCGCGGGGTTTGCGCTGCTGATCTCGCTCGCGATCTCCATCCCGCTCGGCGTGCTCGCCGCGGTGACGCGAGGCTCGCTCGTCGACGTCATCGCGCGGTTCTTCGCGCTGGTCGGGCAGGCCGCGCCGAACTTCTGGGTCGGGTTGATGCTGATCTTCCTCTTCTCGGTGCGCTTCGGCTGGTTTCCGACTGGCGGCCGCGGTGGGCTCGACCACATGTTCCTGCCGGCGCTCACGCTCGGCACCTCCGCGTCCGCGAGCCTCACGCGGCTCACGCGCTCGGCGATGCTCGACGTGATCAACAGCGACTTCGTGACGATGGCGCGCGCGAAGGGGCTGCCGCGGCGCACGGTCATCTTCAAGCACGCGCTGCGCAACGCCCTGATCCCCGTGGTCACGATCCTCGGGGTGCGCGTGGGCGTGCTGATCTCCGGGTCGGTGATCGTCGAGACGATCTTCGCGTGGCCGGGCGTGGGCCGGCTGATCATCCAGGCGATCAACGTCTCCGACTTCCCGGTCGTGCAGGCCGCGATCACGCTCACGGCGACCTCGATCGTGCTCGCGAACTTCCTCACGGACATCGTCTACATGTTCATCGACCCGCGGATCCGGTACGTCCGCTCGTGACGCCGAAAGGACGGGGGCGCTGATGTCGTCGACGGAGGTGCTGGGGGCGCGCCGGCCGGTCGTGCTGCGCCGCGCACCGTCGCCGTGGCTCGCGCCGTGGCGCTTCGTACGCCGCTACCCGCTCTTCCCCGCGATCATCTGGGGCGCCGTGATCGTGTTCGCGATCGCGTCGCCGCTGATCGCGCCGGCCGACCCGTTCCGCCAGGTGCTCACCGATCGGCTGCAGCCGCCCGCCTGGTCCGAGGGCGGGAGCATGAAGCACGTCCTCGGCACCGACCACCTTGGGCGGGACGTCTTCAGCCGCATCGTCTACGGCAGCCGCGTGACCGTGACCGTCGTGCTGCTCACGGTCACCGCCTCGGCGGCGACCGGGACGTTCGTCGGGATGCTCGCTGGCTATTTCGGCGGCACGGTCGACGCGCTGCTCATGCGCGCGGTCGACTTCCAGATCGCGTTGCCGGCGCTGCTCTTCGGGGTGATGCTCTCGTCGGTGCTCGAGCCCGGGTTGCGCAACGTCGTCGTGATCATCGTGCTGTTCACCTGGGCGTCGTTCGCGCGCCTGGTGCGCGCGGAGGTGCTGAGCCTGCGCGAGCGCGACTACGTCCTGCTCGCGCGCGCGGCGGGGGCGGGCTGGGTGCGCATCTTCGTCAAGCACCTCTTCCCCGGGGTGCTGAACACCGTGATGGTGCTCGCCACGCTCGAGGTCTCGGTCGTGATCATCTTCGAGTCGAGCCTGAGCTTCCTCGGGCTCGGCATCGTGCCGCCGACGGTGTCGTGGGGAGCGATGCTCGCCGAGGGCCGCGAGTACATGTCGGTCGCGTGGTGGCTCGTGACGATCCCCGGGCTCGCGATCTTCTCGGTCGCGCTCGCCGGTAACCTCTTCGGCGACTGGCTCCGCGACACGCTCGACCCGCACCTGCGGCGCTCGGCGTAAGGGGACGGACGAGGGATGCAGGCACCGCAGACACGCCCCGAACCTGGGACGCGCTCGCCGGCGGCCGGTGACAGCGAGGTGCTGCTCTCCGTCCGCCACCTGCGCACGCACTTCTTCACGCGCGAGGGCGCCGTCCCGGCGGTCGACGACGTCACGTTCACGGTGCGCCGAGGCGAGATCCTCGGCATCGTCGGCGAGTCGGGTTCGGGAAAGAGCGTGACCGCGCGCTCGATCATGCGGCTCGTGCCGCTGCCCGGCCGCATCGTCGACGGCGACGTGCTCTTCCGCGACGAGGATCTCGCCGCGCTCAGCCAGGGCGAGATGCAGCGGCTGCGCGGCGCGCACATGGGGATGGTGCTGCAGGAGCCGATGACCTCGCTCAACCCGGTGCTCACGATCGGCAACCAGGTCGGGGAGCTCTTCGTCTACCACCCCGAGCGCACCCCGCAGGGCTTCTCCGTGCGAGGCGCCGTGCTCGACATCCTGAACCGCGTACGCATCCCGGACGCCGCGCGCCGCCTCATCGAATACCCGATGCACTTCAGCGGCGGCATGCGCCAGCGCGTCTCGATCGCGATGGCGACCGGCTGCCGCCCGGAGCTGATCATCGCCGATGAGCCGACCACCGCGCTCGACGTCACGATCCAGGCGCAGGTGCTCGAGCTGCTGCTCGAGCTGCGCAACACACTCGGGGTCAGCGTGCTCTTCATCACCCACGACCTCGGCGTCGTCGCACAGATCTGCGACTCAGTGGCCGTCATGTACGCGGGGAAGATCGTCGAGTACAACGACGTCGAGTCGATCTTCGACCGCCCCCGCCATCCCTACACGCGCGCGCTGCTGCGCTCGCTCCCGCAGCTCGGGACGCGCATGGCGCGCCTCCCGTCGATCGAGGGGCAGCCGCCGGACCTCGGCGCGCTTCCGCCCGGCTGCGCGTTCGCTCCGCGCTGCCCCTCGGTCGTCGACGCCTGCCGCGCGCAGGTGCCGGAGCCCACCCCGCTGGGCGAGCGCGGCGGCTACGTGCGCTGCTTCGTCGCGGACGACGAGCTGCAGGCCGACCGCGCGGCGGCCACCCGGAGCGGAGGAGGCGGCGATGGTCGCTAGCACGCGACGCGGCGACGCGCCGCCCGCGGTCGCGCCCCGCCGAGGCGACGTCATCCTGCGCATCCGCGGGCTCAAGAAGCACTTCCAGGCGCACGGCATCGCCGCGCTCGGCCGCCGCCGCCCGCCGATCCGCGCCGTCGACGGCGTCTCCTTCGACATCCACCGCGGCGAGAACTTCGGGCTCGTCGGCGAGTCCGGCAGCGGCAAGACGACGATCGCGAAGCTCGTGCTGCGGCTCGACACGCCCACCGAGGGCGAGATCCGCTTCGAGGACGCCGACGTGCACGCGCTGAGCGGTCGCGCGCTCAACGCCTTCCGCAAGGCGACGCACGTCGTCTTCCAGGACCCGAACTCGTCGCTGTCGCCCCGCATGCGCGTGCGCGACATCGTCGGCGAGCCGCTCGCGGTGCAGGGCGTGCGCGGGAAGGCGCTCGCCGACCGCGTCGCCGAGGTGCTCTCGCTCGTCGGGCTCAACCCGCAGGCCGCCGAGCGCTACCCGCACGAGTTCTCCGGCGGCCAGCGCCAGCGCATCGCGGTCGCGCGCGCGATCGTCGCGGAGCCGCAGCTGATCGTGCTCGACGAGCCGGTCTCCGCGCTCGATGTCTCGATCCGCGCGCAGATCCTGAACCTGCTGCGCGACCTGCAGGACCGGCTGCACCTCACGTACCTGACGATCGCGCATGACCTCGCGGTCGTGTACCAGGCGTGCGACCGCATCGGCGTGATGTACCTCGGGCGGCTCGTCGAGCTGGCGCCGTCCGAGGAGCTCTACCGCGATCCCGCGCACCCGTACGCGAAGATCCTGCTCTCGGCGATCCCGAAGCCCGACCCGAAGCTGCGGCACGCGGAGAGGCTGCCGCTCACCGGCGAGATTCCGAGCCCGGCGGCGCCGCCGCCGGGGTGCCGCTTCCACCCGCGCTGCCCGATCGCGGTGGAGCGCTGCTCCGTCGACGAGCCGGAGTGGCGCGAGCTGCGGTCGGGGCACTGGGTGGCCTGCCACCTGGCGTAGGTGCTCGCGGGGACCGGGGTGTGCGGGTGGATGAGCCAGTGGGTGGGGGCGCGATATTCGCATTCGCGGTGAGCGCCGTCCCGTGTGCCTTGCGTGATCCCGCGTTCGCGGTGGGCGCGCTTCCGCTCGCAGTGAGCCCGTCGAACCGCGCCCGCGGGGCGAACGGGGCTCTGTCGCACCACGCGGTTCGCGGTTCGACGGGCTCACCACGAACGGGGGAGTGCTCATCACGCAACGGGAGTGGGGAATGACCGGCCCGCTCGCCGGGGTGCGCGCGATCGACCTCGCCGGGGAGAGCGGCGTCTTCGCGGGGCGCATGCTCGCCGAGCTCGGCGCCGACGTGATCCGCCTCGAGCCGCCCGGCGGCGACGCCGTGCGCCGGCGCCCGCCCTTCGCCGAGGGCGCGACCGGCGCCGACGGCCGGCCCGTGAGCCTCTACCACCTGCACTTCAACGCCGGGAAGCGCAGCGTCGCGCTCGACCACCGCACCGCCGCGGGCGCCGAGGCGCTGCGCCGGCTCGCCGCGCACACGGACCTCTGGCTCGACACCGCCGCGCCCGGCGAGATGGAGGCGCTCGGCCTCGGCTACGAGGCGCTCGCGGCGATCCGCCCCGCGCTCGTCTACACGACGATCACGCCGTTCGGGCTCGAGGGGCCGATGCGCGGCTACCGCGCCAACGACCTCGTCGGCGCCGCGACGAGCGGGCTCATGTACCTCAACGGCTACGCCGAAGACCCGCCGAACGTCCCCGGCGCCGAGCAGGCCTACCACATGGCGTCGCTTGCCGCGGTCGCCTCCGCGCTCGTCGCGCTCGCCGGGCGCGAGCGCGACCCCGAGCGGCGCGGGCGGCGCGTCGACGTCTCCATGCAGGACGCCGCCTCGATGGCGACGCTGCAGACAGCGAACGCGAACTACTACACCTGGCACAACCGCATCCCGCGCCGCCACGGCAACCACACCGCGAACGGCGGGCAGCTGCTCCACCAGTGCGGCGACGGCAAGTGGCTCTCGTTCACCGTCCCCGTCGGCGGCGGGCCGTTCTTCGGCTTCTTCCTCGACTGGCTGCGCGACGAGGGGATCGCCGATGGCGAGGTCTTCGACCCGCGCTACCAGGAGCCGCGCTACCGCGCGACGTACCCCGCCGCGATGACCGCCGCGATCGCCGCGCTCTGCAGTCGACACGGCCGCGAGTGGCTCTTCCACGAGGGGCAGCGCCGCCGCCTGCTGCTGATGCCGGTGAACGAGGTGCCCGACCTCATGCGCGACGCGCAGCTGCGCGTGCGCGACTACTTCGTGGCGCTCGAGCACCCTGAGCTCGGCCGGTCGCTCGAGCTCACCGGCGTGCCGTACCACTTCAGCGCAACGCCCGCGCAGCTGCGCCGCCCTGCGCCTCGCCTCGGCGAGCACGACGACGAGGTGCT
This sequence comes from Chloroflexota bacterium, assembly GCA_016866055.1. Classification (GTDB taxonomy): domain Bacteria; phylum Chloroflexota; class Dehalococcoidia; order UBA2979; family UBA2979; genus VGNK01. The sequence goes on from VGNK01000085.1 coordinate 9,693, forward strand.
GCGCGGGCTGCTCGGCATGAGTGACGCGGAGGTGGCGGCCCTGAGCGAGGGGGACCGCGTTGCACGCACGGCGGCGCGCGGCGGACGGCGCCGGGGCGGCGCGAGGAGCGACGCGGATGGAGCGAGGC
>VGNK01000086.1 GCA_016866055.1 Chloroflexota bacterium
CTGGCGTCGACCGTGCTGTAGCCGAGGAACGACGCGACCGCGCGGCCGGCGGGCCGGTCGAACACCTCGCGCGTCGGGCCGAGCTGCGCGGGGTGGCCGTCGAGCAGCACCAGCGCACGGTCGGCGAGCAGGCGCGCCTCGCTCAGGTCGTGCGTCGCGAGCAGCGCGGCGGTGCCCTCGGAGGCGAGCAGCGCGTGCAGCTCGCCGACGAGCGGCGCGTGGCTGCCGGGGTCGAGCGCGGAGAACGGCTCGTCGAGGAAGAGCAGGCGCGGGCGCACCGCGAAGGCGCGCGCGAGGCTCACGCGCTGCGCCTCGCCGCCCGACAGCGTGTGCGGGCGGGCGCCGGCGAGGTGGCGAACGCCGAGGCGACCGAGCCACTCGAGCGCGCGCGGCCCCCGCTCGCCGCGCGGCACGCCGTGCAGCGCGAGCGCGGTCTCCACGTTGCGCTGCGCGGTCATGTCGAGCAGCCCTGGCTCCTGGAAGACCGTCGCCGTGCCGCGTCGCAGCCGCACGGCGTCGGCCGCGCCACGCGGGCGCTCGCCGAAGAGCGCGACCTCGCCGCGCCCGGCGGGCAGCAGCAGCGCCCCCGCGAGCAGGAGCGTCGACTTCCCCGCGCCGTTCGGGCCGAGCACCGCGACGGTCGCGCCGGCGGCGACCTCGAGCGCGTCGAGCCGCAGCACCTCGCGGCGGCCGCGCACCACGGCGAGGTCGCGGCAGGCGAGCACGGGCGCGCCCGCGGGTGCGTTGCGTCGGGTCGTCGTCATCGCCGCTGCGCGCGCTGCTGCACGGCGCTCAGCACGAGGCTCACGCCGATCGTGACCGCGACGAGGATGAAGCCGAGCGCGAGCGCGGTGCCGAACTGGCCCTTTCCCACCTCGAGCACCGAGGCGGTCGTGAGCACGCGCGTCGACCCGGCGAGGTTGCCGCCGACCATCATCGAAGCACCGACCTCGGAGATCACCGCGCCGAAGCCGGCCATCACCGCGACGAGCAACGGCAGCCGCGCCTCGCGCGCGACGAGCCAGAGGTACTGCGAGCGCCCCGCCCCCATCGCGCGGATCTGCAGGTGGAGCGACGGCGGGAGCGCCATCACCGCCGCCGCCGTGAGCGCCGCGATCACGGGCGTGGCGATCAACGTCTGCGCGACGACGATCGCGGCCGGCGTGTAGATGAGCCGCAGCGAGCCGAGCGGGCCCGAGCGCCAGAGCAGCATCGCGACGATCAGCCCCGCGACGACCGGCGGCATCCCGGTGCCGGCGTTCGCGAGCGCGACGAGCGGGCGCCGTCCCGGGAAGCGGCCGAGCGCGAGCGCCATGCCGGCCGGCATCCCGATCAGCATCGAAACGAGCGTGGAGGTGCCGGTGATCGCCGCGGTGCGCGCGGTGATCCCGTAGACGTCGGCGTCCCCGGTGGTGAGGAGGCGCCACGCCTCCGCGATCGCCTCGAGCAGCAGGTCCATCGCGCTACCGGGGGTTCGGGGTGAAGAGCGGCTGGCCGTAGCGGTCGCGCCCGAACTCGCCGATCTGCCTCTGCGTCTCGGCGGCGAGCAGGAACGCGCGGAGGCGGCGCGCGCCCTCGGCGTTCACGCGCGGGTGTCGCGCGGGGTTCACGACGATCACGTGGTAGACGTTGAACAGCCGCTCGTCGCCCTCGACCATCAGCGGGAGGCGCTCGCGGTCGGCGACGGCGAGCCAGGTCCCGCGGTCGGCGAGCGTGTACGCGCTCTTCTCGGTGGCGATCGTGAGCGTCGCGCTCATCCCCTGGCCGGTCTCGAGGTACCAGCCCTCTCCGCGCGGCCGGGCCACGCGCGCGGCCTCCCAGAGCGCGAGCTCCTTGGCGTGCGTGCCGGATTCGTCGCCGCGGCTGGCGAAGGTCGCGCGCGCGTTCGCGATGCGCGCGAGCGCCGCGGCGGCGTCGCGCCCGCCGCGGATGCCGGCCGCGTCGCCCGCGGGCCCGACGATCACGAAGTCGTTGTGCATGACCCGCGCACGCTCCACCCCGCCGCCGCCTGCGACGAACGCCTCCTCCGCGCGGGGCGAGTGCACGAGGAGCACGTCCGCGTCGCCGCGCTCGCCCATCGCGAGGGCCGCCCCGGACCCGACGGCGATCACCTTCAGCCGCAGCCGGCTCTCGCGCTCGAAGCGCGGGATCAGCTCGTCGAGCAGCCTGCTGTCCTGCGTGCTCGTGGTGGTCGCGAGGATCAGCTCGCCGCCCGCCGAGCCCCCGCAGGCGAGCCCGAGGAGCGCGGCGAGCGCGACGAGACCGATCAGCACGCAGTCGGACGCTCGCCGCACGGCACCTCCCGGGCGTATTGTCGGAGCGTGCAAGACGGTAGCAGGGGTGCGCGGCTGAGGGCCACACGCATGAGCGACGAACGAGCGAGCGGGACCCGCGACGGCCTGCGGGTGCGCTCGAAGGTCTGGGTCGAGCGCGACGGCACCGTGATCATCAGCGAGTACCGCGCGCGGCTCCTGGCCGCGATCGCGCGCACCGGCTCGGTCGCGGGGGCCGCCGAGGCGCTGGGGCTCCCCTACCGAACCGCCTGGAAGAAGCTTCGCGAGATGGAGGCGGCCGCGGGGGTGGGGCTGGTCGAGTCGGACTCGGGCGGCGCCGCGGGCGGCGCGAGCCGGCTGACCGCGGCCGCACACGAGCTGCTGGCCGCTTTCGAACGCGTGAGCGAGCCGGTCGCCGGCGAGGTCGCGGCGCGCTTCCGGGAGGAGCGCGCGCATTTCGGCGCCTAGCGCTTCTCTTTCTCCCCCGTCGCGCACCGTTCTCGCGCCGTCTCCGGGTTCGCAATCCCCGGTCCGGGAATTGCTCATGCGCGTAGCGTGTTAGGCCGAACCCGATTGATGCTCAGCACAGCCGGGTGTCGAATTGTGCATGAACATCCACCCGCACATACACTACGTATGTGTGGGTGGAGCCGAGGCGGCGGTGACCGAGCGGTCGCCGAACTCACCGGCAGGGACCGGTCCCGGGCGCCGAAGGCACTTCCAGCGCCGGGAGGAGGCAGGAATGCGTATCGTTTCGTGGCGCTTCTTCATCCCGCTGCTGCTGATGGCGGCCCTCGTGGCCGTCGCCTGCGGCGGCGAGAAGAAGGAGGAGGCCGCACCGGCCCCCGCGAAGGCGGCGGCGACCGCCGCGCCGAAGGCCACCCAGGCCGTCGCCGCGCTCGACCGGGATCAGACGCTCCGCGTGAACCTGGGCGGTGAGCCGCAGTCGCTCGACCCGCAGCGGGCGACGGACGTCACCAGCATCACGATCCTGAAGCAGATCTACTCGACGCTGGTCAAGGTTGACGAGAACCAGAAGATCGTGCCGGACCTCGCGAAGGAGGTTCCCACCGTTGAGAACGGCGGGATCTCCAAGGACGGCCTGACCTACACCTACAAGCTCAAGGACGGGATCAAGTGGAGCGACGGCAAGGCGATCGTCGCCCAGGACTTCGTCAACGGCGCCAAGCGCCTCTTCGAGCCCGGCACCGGTAACTACTACGTCGACTTCTACCGCGTCCTCGACGCGAAGGGGAAGAACGCCGAGGTCGAGAAGGCCCTGGCCGCCGGCAAGAAGGGCGACGAGCTCAAGGCGCTCGAGCAGGAGGTCGCCGCGAACCTGCAGGTGACGACGCCCGACGAGAAGACCGTCGTCTACAAGCTGAGCCGGCCGAGCCCGGTCTTCACGCTGCTGACGACGATGTGGCCGCTCTACCCGGTGCGGCAGGACGTCGTCACCGCCAAGGGCGACAAGTGGACCGAGGCCGGCAACCTGATTGCCAACGGTGCCTTCACGCTCAAGGAGTGGAAGCACAACGAGAACATCGTTCTCGAGAAGAACGCCAACTGGTACCAGGCGGCCGACGTCAAGCTGACGACCGTCAAGTTCGACATGATCAAGGACTCGGCGGTTGCGTTCCTCGCCTACCAGAAGGGTGAGCTGGACATCGTGACGCTCGGCCCAGCCGAGCTCGTCCAGGTCCGCAAGGACGAGAAGCTCAAGAAGGAATACGTCTTCTACCCGCAGCTCACCACGATCGGTGTCTACTTCAACCTGAAATACGAACCGTTCAAGGACGTGAAGGTCCGCCAGGCGCTGGCGGGCTCGTTCAACCGCGAGGAGTACGCGGAGACCGTGCGCGAGGGCGCCGTGCTGCCGGCGTACGGCTGGGTGCCGCCCGGGATGCTGGGTCACGACGACAAGGTCGGGCTCCAGTACAAGGACGCGGTCGACAAGTCCAAGAAGCTGCTCGCCGACGCGGGCATCACGGACCCGAAGAAGATCACGGTCGAGATCCTGACCTCTGACTCGAGCGTCTCGAAGCTGACCGCCGAGTGGCTGAAGCAGCAGTGGGAGAAGAACCTCGGCATCTCGGTCTCGATCAAGGTGCTCGAGCGCGCGACGTACTTCTCCGAGCGCGCCGCGGGCAAGTACCAGGTGGTCACCGGCGGGTGGGGCGCGGACTACCCGGACCCGCAGAACTGGATGCCGCTCTTCAAGTCGGGCGGTCTGCTGAACTCGGGCGCCTTCGCGGACCCGGAGTTCGACAAGTTCATCGACCAGGCCGACACCGAGCTGAACAACGAGAGACGGATCGCGCTGTACAAGCAGTCGCAGGTCCGCATGCTCGACCAGATGCCGTTCGCGCCGCTGAACTACAGCCGGCGCAACGGGCTGGTAAAGCCATGGGTCAAGGGCCTGATCACGAACTCAAAGGAAGGGGACGTCCCGGGGGACCAGTTCCTCTGGAAGATCTCCATCTCGGGCCGGAGCAGCTAGCGGGTCCTGAGCGGTAGTCCTTCGCGGGGCGGGTGGATCGCCAGATCCCCCGCCCCGCGTGCCTGTGCGCGGGCGCCACGCGGCCGACGAGTCTGAGGGCAGCCTGGGTTGACGCGCTATCTCCTCGGTCGGCTCCTCCAGAGCGCGATCACGCTGTTCTTCATCGCGCTGATCACGTTCACGCTGATGCACGAGGTGCCGGGGGGTCCGTTCGACGCGCTCGCCGGCGAACGCGTGCTCTCCGTCGAGTTCGTGCGCGCGCAGGAGGCCTACTACGGGCTGAGCGATCCGTTGCCGCAGCAGTTCGCGCGGTACATGGGCAACCTCCTGCGCGGCGACCTCGGTCTCTCATTCGCCCAGAAGGGGCAGAAGATCAGCGACCTCATCCTCGACAAGATGAACGCCTCGCTCCTGCTGGGCGCGATGTCGTTCACGATCGTCTTCGGGTTCGGCGTGCCGGTGGGCGTGGTGTCGGCGATCCGCCGCAACACGATCTGGGACTACCTCGGACTCGCGCTTAGCACCTCGCTCGCCGCGGTGCCGGCGTTCGTGACCGCGTTCATCTTCCTGATCGTGTTCGCGGTCTGGCTGGGGTGGTTCGACGTCCGGCTGGGGAAGGACTTCGGTGACAGCCTGGGCAGCGTGCGCAACGGCCTGCTGCCCGCGCTCGCGCTCGGCGCGCCGTCGATGGCGCTCGTCTCTCGCCTGACGCGCGGGGCGATGCTCGAGGTGCTGGACCAGGACTACATCCGCACGGCGCGCGCGAAGGGCCTCTCGCGGGGCGGCATCTACGTGCGGCACGCGCTTCGCAACGCGCTCATCCCGGTGGTCACGCTCACGGGGCCGATCTTCGCGGGGCTCGTCACCGGATCCATCATCATCGAGGAGATCTTCGGGATCCCCGGCATCGGCTCCGCCTTCGTCACGTCGGTCTTCCAGCGCGACTACGGGATGATCATGGGCACCACCCTGCTCTACGCCACGATCATCATGCTGATGAACCTGGTCGTCGACCTGCTCTATCCGCTGGTCGACCCGCGCGTCAGGATCGCCTGATGGCCGTCCGCACCGAGCCCCTGCAGGCGTTCCCCGCTCCGAGCGGGCGCTCCGGGTTCCTCTGGGACGCCTACAAGCGCATGCGGCGCAACCGCGCCGCGATGATCTCGATGGTCGTGATCGGCATGCTGGTCGTGACGGCGATCTTTGCGGACCTCGTCGCGCCCTACAGCCCCTCGGAGCAGTTCCTCAAGAGCTCCGGCGGCGTGGTCGAGAACCCGCTCGCACCGCGGCGGACGGGCAAGTTCGAGCGGCCGACCGCCGATCACGTCTTCGGCACGGACCAGCTCGCGCGCGACATCTTCAGCCGGACGGTCGTGGGCCTGCGCATCTCGCTGTCGGCCGCGTTCTTCGCCATCGTCGTTGTGACCGTGATCGGTGTCGTCGTCGGTACGTTCGCCGCGAGCGGATCGAAGTCCTTCGACGACCTGCTGATGCGCGTCACCGACATCACCTATGCGTTCCCCGATCTGCTCTTCATCATCCTGCTGCGGTCGGTGTTCGCTGACTCGCTCTTCGGCTTCAAGAGCGTGCTCGGCATCGAGGCGAGCGTGCTCCTGCTCTTCCTCGCCATCTCGCTCACCGCGTGGCCGACGATGGCGCGCATCATCCGCGGCCAGCTGCTCACGATCCGCGAGATGGAGTACACGATCGCCGCCCGGGCGCTCGGCGCGCGCCAGAGCCGGATCGCCGTCCGCCACTGGCTCCCGAACGCGGTGGGCCCCGCGATCGTGGAGGCGACGTTCCTCGCCCCGCGAGCGATCTTCGCGGAGGCGGCGCTCTCCTTCATCGGCATCGGCGTCAACCCGCCGACGCCGAGCCTCGGCGTGCTCATCAGCGAGCACTTCTCATGGCTGCAGATCAACTGGACGGGGGTCGCCTTCCCCACGGCGACGCTCGCGGTGCTCTTTCTGGCATTCCAGTTCTTCGGCGACGGCCTGCGCGACGCCTTCGACCCGCGCTCGAGGCGGTAGCACGCTGCCGCGACCCGGACACGCCGCGCGGGGGCGGAACAGGCGCTGTGCGCACCGCGGGTGCGGACCTCACGCCGACCACGGGTAGCTTCCGGCGCGCAGGACGCCGTCGACCCAGCAATCCGCGAAGACCTCGCTCGCCATCACCGCCGACCGCTCGAGCAGCGCGTCCACGGAGGCGAAGTCGCTGCCGGTCGCCGAGCTGAGCCCCGGCCGGATGTGGACGACCGAGGCGCCGTGCAGCGCGTGCTCGCGCGTGCAGGTGGTACGGCTCTCCGCGAGCACCTCGAGCGAGCGCAGCAGCACCTCGACGACGTTCCGCGGCTCGCGAGCGCGCAGCTCGCCGCTCAAGTCGATCGCGATCACCACGGTGGCACCGAGCGCGACCGCGGCGGCGATGTCGGTCGGATCCGAGACGGCCCCGTCGACGAGGAGCCCATCGCTGATGCGCACGGGCGGGAACACTCCCGGGATGGCGGTCGAGGCGAGCAGGGCGTCGGTGAGCGACCCGTCGTGCAGGACGCGGCGCTCGCCGCTGAGCAGATCCGTCGCGGTGACGGAGAGCGGGATCCGCGCGGCGGCGAAGTCGTCGGCGGCGAGATGCTCCGCGAGGAGCGTACGCACGAAGGTGTCGAGGTAGAGGCTCATCCGCGGGCGGAGCAGGTGCATCGCGATGCGCGGGACGTTGCGGTGGACGAGCTGTTCGCCGGCCAGGCCTCGCCAGATCTCGGTGAGGCAGTCGTGATCGGCCGGTTCGTGGAAGGCGACGTGGGCGGCGTTCAGCGCGCCCACGCTCGTGCCGACGACGAGGTCCACCGGGATCGCGAGCTCGCGCAGCCGGCGGATGAACCCGACCCGGGCGGCGCCGAGCACGCCGCCGCCTCCGAGGACGAGCGCGGTCGGCATCGTGACCCCCCTCGCGTGCCCGGCGGCCGCCGTGGTGGCGGAAGTCTCGCGACGCGTCTGCGTCCGGTGCCGTGGGGGGGGCACGTCCGCGGCGCCACGCGGCGACCCACCTCGCCCGGGCACCCGCTGGACTCCGCGCGAGCCGAGGGGGCGCGCATGCCGTGGGTCGAGGTGCAGGGCACCGACGTCTCCTGCGTGGAGGAGGGGAGCGGGCCACCGCTGCTCTTCCTGCACGGCAACAGCTCGTGCGGCGAGGCGTGGTTCCAGCAGTTCGCCGCCACCCGCGACCGGTACCACGTGATCGCCCACGACAGCGTGAATCACGGCCACTCCTCCAACTCGCCGCGCGACGCGGAGGAGCCGGACCGCGTCGACGACCTCGAGGGGGTGATCGCGGCGCTGGGGCTGGTGCGCCCCGTGATCGCGGGCAACTCGATGGGGGCGAACACGCTGCTGCGCTGGGCGACGCGCCACCCGGCGGAGGCGACGGCGCTCATCCCCTCGGGGATGGGGATCATGGACGCCGGCGCGACCGCGCCGCGCGCCCCCGATCCGCTCGCCGCCGAGACGCTCTTCCTGCCGACGGGCGACTCGCTCACCGAGGGCTTCAAGGTCGCGCAGCCGCGCATGTACGAGCGCTACCTGCGCATCCGCTCGACCGCCACGCGCATCGAGGCGCTCTGCCACCCGCGACGCCCCTCCGCGCGCACGCTCGCGGAGCGCGGCGCGCTCGACGAGCGCGCGGCCGCGATCCGCTCGCCGATGCTGATCGTCGTGGGGACGCTCGACCGACTGCTCGAGCCGGCGCGCCGGCTGCACGCGGCGGTTGCCGGCTCGGAGCTGGTGGAGATCGAGGGCGCGCCGCACAACGTCTACTACGAGGCCGCGGAGGCGTACAACGCGGCGGTCGCGCGCTTCCTCGCCCGCGTCGCCGCGCCGGCGGGAGCGCGCTGAGCCACGACCCCGCTACGGTCACTGCGGACGCGCGCACGGGCCGCCTCGGTACAATCGAGATGGCCCGTGTAGCTCAGGGGACAGAGCAGCGGCTTTCTAATCCGCTGGCCGGAGGTTCGAATCCTCCCACGGGCACCAGCCCTCCCACCATCCCGTGCCACCAGGCACCCGAGCAACGGCAGCGCGAGGAGCGTGGCAGGTGGACTGGCCCGAGGCGCTGGTGCGCCTGCGCGAGGCGTTCTCGAGCACGATCTTCAACCTGAACCAGACGCCCGTGACCGCGGCCTCGCTTCTCGCGCTTGCGATCGCGCTCGTCCTCACGGTGATCGGCGCGCGCCTCCTCGGCCGCGGCATCGTGCGGCGCCTGCTCCGCCGCAACCGAGCTGGACGAGGGCATCCGCTACTCGCTCGTGCGCGCCGTCGAGTACGGCGTGATTGCGCTCGGTGCCGTCATCAGCCTGCAGATGATCGGGCTCGACCTCACCACGCTCGGGCTCGTCTTCGGGCTGCTCTCGCTCGGCATCGGCTTCGGCCTGCAGAACCTCGCGGCGAACTTCGTCTCGGGGTTGATCGCCCTCATCGAGCGTCCCGTGAAGATTGGCGACCGCGTGCAGATCGGCGACGCCGAAGGCGACGTGATCGCGATCGACATGCGCGCGACCGTCGTGCGCGGGCGACAACGTCTCCCTGATCGTCCCGAACGCCGATCTGATCTCGTCGACCGTCGTGAACTGGTCGCACCTGGACCGGCGCATCCGGCTGAGCGTGCCGGTCGGGCTGTCGTACGGGTCGGACGTCGACGCCGTGCTCGAGACCCTGCTCGAGGTCGCGCGCGCACACCCGCAGGTGCTCTCGAACCACGCGCCGCACGTGAGGGCTCGTCGAGTTCGGGGACTCCTCGTGGAACATGGAGCTGCTCGTGTGGCTCCCCGGTGCGCTCGGCTACCGCGACGTCCGCTCCGAGCTCAACATCGCGATCGTGCGGTCGTTTCGCGCGCGCGGCATCGAGATCCCCTTCCCGCAGCGCGACCTCCCCGTGCGGAGCGGGCTGGCCCCGCTCGGCTCGGCCGCCGGCGGCGCGGGGGCGTAGCCCCGGCGCCCGCGCATCA
>VGNK01000087.1 GCA_016866055.1 Chloroflexota bacterium
GCGAGCGGCTACATTCCGGCGACCGCCTCGACCCCGCGGCTCGCGCCCGGGCCGCCGCAGCCACCGGACGGGAGCCCCCATGCCCGGCGCGATCGACTGGCCCGCGGTGCAGGCCGAGGCGCTCGACGTGCTCGTGCGCTACCTGCAGATCGACACCTCGAACCCGCCCGGCCGCGAGAAGCCGGCAGCGCGCTTCCTCGGCCGCCTGCTCGAGGGCGCGGGGATCCCCGTCGAGTACATCGAGACCGCCCCCGAACGCGAGGTTGTGATCGCCCGCCTCGGCGGCGACGGCTCGAAGCGCCCGCTGCTGCTCGCCAGCCACACCGACGTCGTCCCGGTCGAGGCCGAGTACTGGGACGTGCCGCCCTTCGCCGGCGTCGTGCGCGACGGTCGCATCTACGGGCGCGGCGCCATCGACATGAAGGGCACCGGCGTCATGCAGCTCTTCGCGATGCTGCTCGCGCACCGCCAGCGCCTGCCGCTGCGGCGCGACCTCGTCTTCGCCGCGCTCCCCGACGAGGAGGTCGGGAGCGAGTGGGGGATGGCGTGGATCGTCGCGAACCGCCCCGACGCCGTCCAGGCCGAGTTCGCGCTCAACGAAGGGGGCAGCGGGATCGCGGAGTTCGGCGGCCGCGACGCGCGGCTCTTCGCGGTCGCCGTCACCGAGAAGGAGATGTGCCCGCTGCGGCTCACGACCGTGGGCACCCCGGGCCACGCGAGCCGCCCGCACGCCGACAACTCCGCGGTGCGGCTCGCCGAGGCGCTCACCCGGCTCGCGCGCTGGGAGCGCCCGCTCTCCGTGAGCCACGAGACGCGCGAGTTTCTCGAGCGGCTGCACGCCGGCGGCCTCATCGAGTCGCTGGAGGATCGCGAGACGCTCGAGCGCCTGCTGCGCGCGAGCCCCGACACCCAGGCCGCGTTCCAGGACACGCTCAACGTCACGATCGTGCAGGTCGGCATCAAGCAGAACGTGATCCCCGCGAAGAGCGAGGCGATCGTCGACTGCCGGCTCGTGCCGGGGCAGACGCCGGAAGCGTGGCGGCGCGCCGTCGAGGAGCGCATCGCCGATCCGCGCGTGCGCGTGACGTTCGTCTCGGAGCGCGAGCGCTCGCGTCCCGCGGTGTCGAGCTGGGACACCGAGCTCGCGCGCGCCATCGAGACCGTCGTACAGGAGGCCTTCGAGGACGCGGTCGTCACGCCGGGGGTCTCGACCGTCGGCACGGACAACCGCTTCCTCCGCTCGCTCGGCATCCCCGCCTACGGCTTCATCCCGTGCCTGCTGAGCCAGGAGGAGCGCGACGGCTTCCACGCGAACAACGAGTTCCTCACGGTCGACAACCTGAACATGGGCCTCGAGCTGATGTACGAGATCGTTCGGCGCGTCTGCTCGTAGCGACGCCGCGCTACGCTCGCTGCGACGAACGGGAGCAGAGGGGAGGTCCCCCATGCCACACCTCGCCGCGGAAGCCTCCGTCGACGTCGAGCGCACCCCCGAGGCCGTCTGGAGATACGTCTCCGACATCGAGAAGATGGGCGAGTGGGTCGACGGCGTCTCCGACGTCCGCCTCACCTCGCCGGCGCCGTACCGGGTCGGCTCGACGTTCGAGAGCCAGTACCACTACCGGGGGAAGGACTTCGCGGTGGCCTACCGCTGCACGCAGCTCGAGCCGCCCCGCGTCCACGCGATGGAGTCGACCTCGGGCCCGTTCCCGTTCAAGGGGCGGCTGACGCTCGAGCCGGCGGGCGCCGGAACGCGCGTCGTGAACCACCTCGAGGCGGGCTCGGACTCGTGGTTCACGAGCTTCATGTTCAGGGCGCTCGCGCCGCTCACGCGGCGGATGCTGCGCGGGCAGCTCGCGAAGGAGCTGCGGAAGCTCAAGGAGCGCGTGGAGGCGGCCGCGTAGGAGGACGGCCCGGCGGGTCGAAGCCCGCCGCTCGCCGGGGTTCGCGCCGCGTCAAAGCCGCGCGATGAACTCCCGGATCATCGCGTTGCACTGGTCGGGCGCCTCGAGCTGCAGGAAGTGCCCCGCGCCGACCACGCGCGCGAACTGCACCTGGGGGATGTGCTCACGCAGCGCGTCCCAGCGCGCGTTCCCCTGCGAGGCGGCGATGTAGAGCGCCGGCTGCTTCACCTGCTTCGCCGCCGCGGGCAGCGCGTAGCGCACGAGCGCCACCGTCGACGCGGCCGCCGCCGCCTGGCGCGTCCGCCCCGCGTCCTTCGTGATCCGCCCGGCGAGCCGCTTGTCGCGGGTGTTCGTGAAGAACCGCGCGTAGAGCTGCTCCACGGCGTCGGGCCAGGCGCCGTTCACCATCGACTGCGCGAGCGGACTCTGCCGTGCCTGCGCCGACGAGAGCCCGCCGACGCCCGCGGGCATGTCGACGAGCACGAGCGCCTTGAACAGGTCGCGGTGCCGGCGCGCGGCCTCGACCGCGACGAGGCCGCCCATCGAGTGTCCGAGGATCACCGCGCCGCGCACGCGGCGCGCACGCGTCAGCGCCGCGACGTCCTCGGCGAACCGGCGGATCGAGTAGCCGCGGGCCGGCGCCTCCGATGCGCCGTGTCCGCGCAGGTCGGGCCGGATCACGCGGTGGCGCCGCCCGAACGCGCGCGCCTGCGCGTCCCAGTGGCGCGCGTTCGAGCACAGCCCATGCACCATCACCAACGCGGGCTGTCCGCTCCCCGACTCGAGGTAGTTCAGCTTCACTCCGTCGGGCGTCGTGAAGGTGGGCATCGTTCGTGACCTCTCGACCCGCATCCGCCTAGCGGAACGCCGGCGCGACCTCCTCGATGAAGCGGTCGTACGCCTCCTTGCGCTGGCCGACCTCGCGGCCGAGGTTGAAGTCCGGGACGATCAGCTCGTCGACCCCGGCCTCGACGTAGCGGCCCATCGTCTCCTGCAGCTCCGCGACGTTCCCGAAGATCGCCTGCCGCCCGCCCCGGGCGCGCGCGGCCTCGAGCGCCTTCGGGTCGTCCATCAGGAAGACAAGCGCGTTCGCCGAGCGCCTGATGCTCTTCGGGTCGCGCCCCACCGCCTCGCAGTGGCGCTCCAGCACCTCACCCTTCTGCTTGAGCACCTCGGGCGCGCCCCACACGTTCCACTCGTCCGCGTACTGCGCCGCGAGCCGCAGCGTCACCTGCTCGCCGCCCCCGCCGATCAGGATCGGCGGGTGCGGGCGCTGGACGGGCTTGGGCGCGAGCGGCGCGTCGACGAGCTCGTAGTAGCGCCCCTTGAACGTCGTCTGCTCCTCCGTGAAGAGGCTCTTGATGATCTGCACCGCCTCCTCGAGCCGCCGGAGCCGCCCCCCGACCGTGTAGAAGGGGATGCCGTAGGCCGTGTGCTCGTTCTCCTGCCACGCCGCGCCGATGCCGAGCACGAGCCGGCCGCCGCTGACGATGTCGACCTGCGCCGCCTGCTTCGCGAGCACCGCCGGGTTGCGGTAGGTGTTGCCCGAGACCAGGCTGCCGATGCGGACGCGCGGGACCGTGGCCCCGATCGCCGCGAGCACCGTCCACACCTCCTGCACCGGGCCGCTCGTGTCGGCCTGGTTCGGCATGAAGTGATCCGCCACCCAGAGGCCGTCCCAGCCGGTGCGCTCGACGTGCCGGCAGAGGTCGAGCAGCCCCTCCCACTTCGTCGCCGACCCGGGCCAGGCGCTGAAGCGCATCGTGGTTCCTCTCGGTGCCGCGGGCGTCGCCGCGCGGGTTGGGGTGCATCGGACCGATCGTGCGGCGGCCACCCTACATGATCGACCCCGCGCGCGGGTATCCTGCCCCGCGTGCCCGACGCCATCCGCATCGTGATCCCCGGCGACGAGCCCACCCAGATCGGCGACTCGCCGCACCTCGCGCGGCTCTCGGCGGTCGGCGAGGTCGCGCTCTACCGCGACCGACCGGCGTCGGTCGACGAGCAGCTCGCCCGCGTCGCCGGGGCGACCGTCATCATCAACTCGCGGAGCAAGGTGCGCTGGCCCGGCGAGCTGCTGCGCCGGCTCCCGGACCTCAGGCTGATCTCGCTCTGCGCGATCGGTACCGACGGGATCGACCTCGACGCCGCGCGCGCGCTCGGTATCCGCGTCTGCAACCAGGGGGCGGGCACCGCGCCGATCGTCGCCGAGCACGAGTTCGCGCTGATGCTCGCCGCCGCCAAGCGGCTCGCCTTCCACACGGCGCAGCTGCGCGCCGGCCGCTGGGACCCGGGCGAGCACCTCACGCTGCGCGGGAAGGCGCTCGGGGTGGTCGGGACCGGCAATACCGGCGCCGCGATGGCCGCGCTCGCGCGCGCGATCGGGATGGACGTGATCGCGTGGACCTTCCACCCCTCCGAGGAGCGCGCCCGCTCGCTCGGCGTGCGGTACGTCGAGCTGGACGAGCTGTTGCGCACCGCGGACGTCGTGAGCCTGCACGTCGCGCTCACGCCCGAGACGCGGCACCTGATCGGCGCGCGCGAGATCGCGCTGATGAAGCGGGGGGCGATCCTCGTGAACGGAGCGCGGGGCGCGGTGGTCGACACCGGCGCGCTCGTCGCGGCCCTCCGCGCCGGGTTGATCGGAGGCGCCGGGCTCGACGTCTTCGAGGAGGAACCGCTCCCGCGGGGGCACCCGGTGCTCGACCTCGACAACGTCGTGCTCACGCCGCACAACGCGGACGCGACGCCGGAGGGGATGGAGCTGCTCAACTCCGTCGCGGTCGAGAACGTGCTCGCATTCCTCGAGGGCCGCCCGCAGAACGTCGTCGTCTGAGCGTGCGCGCGGCCGCCCTCGCTTCAGGCGCGGCCCGCGCGGCGTCCGATGTGCCGTGCGACGGTCGGCGGTTTGCCGAGGGACCCGGCTCGCCTAGACCATCCCGCGGTGCTCGAGCGCGGTCCGCACGATCATGCGGTGCAGCTCCGCCCGGCGCTCGGCGGACTGCCGGTCCTGGCCCGTCTCGACGAGCACGGGGGTGAGCCCCGGGACGTAGTTGCTGGGCGACAGCGGCGAGGTGCCGCCGATCGCGACGCCGGGGGTCGCGCCCTCGGTGTTGCGGCCGAACCCGCCGCGCATCGAGATCTGCTCGCGCGGGGCGATGCGCGCGTTCACGGTCTCGACGACGCGTTGCACCTCGCCCACGGTGTCGAACCCGCCGCCGCTCGCGACGGTCTGCCCGATGAAGGCGGTGCCGCCCTGCCCGGGCGCGCGCTCGTTGAAGAAGCCCCAGGACTCGTGCAGGTCGTAGAGGAAGTCCGCGCCGACGTCGCGGGCCAGCGCGATGCTCTCGCGCGCCATGCGGGACATCGGGCCGCCGGTCGCCGAGCCGGGGTAGGCGCGGTTGAGGTCGCCGAGCCCGGGCAGCGTGCGCTCGAGCGCGAGCGTCGCAAGGCCGTTCGCCCGCGGCACCACGACGAGGCTCCGGCGCGTCACCGTCCACTGCGCGATCGCCTCGGCGGCGATCCAGCCGCCCGGCTCGTTGCCGTGGACGCCGCCCGCGATCGTCTCCAGCGTGGAGAGGTCACCCTCCGGCAACCCGAGCTCGCGAGCGCGCAGGAGCCGGCGCATGATCTTCCCGCAGCGCGTGCGCGGGAGGTTCGCGTGGAACGCGAGCTCGCGCGGCGCGAGCTGCGCGCCGAGCCGCTGCCGTGCCGCCGCCTGGATCTCGCGCGCGAGCTCGTCGCTCGGCTCGAAGCCGGGCCGGAGCGCGACGAACGCCTTCACGAGCTCGCCGAGCACGGGATCCGGCTTCCCGATCACCGCCGCCTCGGCGACGGCGGGATGCTCCATCAGCGCGCTCTCGACCTCGAACGGACCGACGAGGTGCCCGGCCGACTTGATCACGTCGTCGGCGCGGCCGACGAACCAGAAGTAGCCGTCCGCATCGCGCGCCGCGAGGTCGCCGCTCAGGTACCAGCCGTCGGCGAAGCAGCCTGCGTAGCGCTCGGGCTCGTGGTAGCTGCGGAACATCGAGGGCCATCCGGCGCGCAGCGCGAGCTCCCCGCTCGTCCCGGGCGCCTCGACCGGATGGACGCGCCCATCGTCGCCGCGCTCGACGATCGCGGCCTCGATGCCGGAAGGCGCGCGCCCCATCGAGCCGGGACGGACCTCGCACGCGACGAAGTTGCCGATCATGATCCCGCCGGTCTCGGTCTGCCACCAGTTGTCGAGCACCGGGCAACGAAACGCGCGCCGCGCCCAGCGCACGACCTCGGGGTTGAGCGGCTCGCCGACGCTCCCGACGAGTCGCAGCGCGGAGAGGTCGAAGCGGCCGGCGAGCTCGTCCCCGGCGTGCTTCAGCAAACGGAGCGCCGTCGGCGCCGTATACCAGGCGGTCACGCGCTCGTCCTGCAGCACGCCGTACCAGCGCGCCGCATCGAAGTCGGCCTCGTCCACGACGCTGGTCGCGCCGAGGACGAGCGGCGCGGTGATCCCGTACGAGGTCCCTGTGACCCAGCCCGGGTCGGCGGCGCACCAGAAGACGTCGTCCGGGTGGAGGTCGAGCGCGAACTTCGCGGTTCAGGAGTGCGCGACGATGGCGTCGTGCACGTGCAACGCCCCCTTCGGCCGGCCTGTGGTGCCGCTCGTGAAGTGGAGCAGCGCGGGGTCCTCGGGCCGCGTACGCGCCACGGGCTCGGGCGAGGCGGCGTCGACGAGCGCGCGCCAGGCCGCGGTCCCCTCGGGCACCTCCTCGCCGAGAGCGGTGATCACGAGCACGGGCTTGAGCGCCGGCAGGCGGTCCCGCACCGGCGCGACCTTGCGGCGGTCGAGCGACGGTGTCGTGACAAGCGCCTTCCCCTCGCCGAGCGCGAGTCGCTGCTGCACGGGCTCGGGGCCGAACGCGGAGAACAGCGGCGAGAAGACCGCGCCGTACCTGAGCGTGCCGAGGACCGTCGAGTAGAGCTCGGGGATGCGACCGGTCAGCGCGAAGACGTGATCGCCGCGGCCGACGCCGAGCGCGCGCAGCGCGCCCGCGAAGCGGGCCGCTTCGTCGGCGAGCTCCGCGTACGTCAGCTCGCGGCGCTCGCCGCGACGGCCGAGCCAGCGAATCGCCACGCGGCCGGCGCGCTCGCCGGCGGCGTGGCGGTCGACCGCCTCGTGCGCGATGTTGAGCCTGCCGCCGGGCAGCCCGTCGAGCGCCCGCCGGGCCTCCTTCCACCGGAAGTCGCGCACGGTCGCCTCGTAGTCGACCAGGTTGGGTTCGAGCGTGCGTGCCTCGAGCGCCGTGCCGCCCCGCCGCCCCGCCGGTGGTCGTTCATCCTCCGCTCCCGAGTCCGGCGCCGGCACGCGGCGCCTCCACGTCCGCCGTCCGTTACGGCGCGTGCTCGACCGCGCGCTCGGCGAGGAACTGGTCCATCGCCTCGACCACGTGCGTTGCGTAGATCGCCGACGGCCCGCCGCCCATCAGCACGGCGACGCCGAGCGCGTCGGAGATCTCGGCCTCGCTCGCGCCCGCGCGGAGCGCGTCGTGCGTGTGAAACGCGATGCACCCGTCGCATCGCGAGGCGACCCCGATCGCGAGCGCGATCAGCTCGCGCGTCGTCTGATCGAGCGCGCCCTCACCGGTGAGCGCGGCACGATGCAGGTCCGCGAACCCGCGCATCGTCTCGGGAGCGCCCGCTCGCAGCCGCGCGAGGGCGCGCTTGATCTGGGCGAGCTCGGCCGGGTACCTGCGCTCCGTCGCCGTCATCCCGCACCTCCATCCGCACGCCGCGCGCCGCGCGCGCCGCGCGCGCCACCCGTCGATGTTCGCGCGGCTTGGGTGGAGCGACCGCGTCCGGGACGTCCCGAGATGGCCGGGACCAACGCCAGCCGGGCGGTCGTGCTGGTTGCCGGTGCGCCCCCGGCGGGCGCCCGAGGGTGCCTGACCCCGCCGGGGGCGCCGGCTAGTAGGTCGAGACGTCCATCTGCGGGAGCATCCCGGTCACCGTGAAGACCGTGCGCTCCGCGATGTTGGTCGCGCGGTCCGCGATCCGCTCGAGGTTGTGCGCCACCCAGAGCAGGTGCGTGCTTGGTTCGATCGTCGTCGGGTCGTTGACCATGACCTGGACGAGGTCGTTGTAGATGCGGTCGTAGAGCTCGTCGACGGCGTTGTCCGCGGCGCCGACGCGGTAGGCGGTCTCCACGTCCTTCTCGACGAACGCGCGCACGCCGTTGCGCAGCATCTCTCTCGCGCGCTCCGCCATCACCGGCAGGTCGACGAGCGGCTTCACGAGCGGCTCGTCCTGCATCAGCAACACGATGCGCGCGATGCCCTCGGCGTGATCGCCCATCCGCTCGAGCTCCGAGACGATCGAAGTGACCGAGACGATCACGCGCAGGTCCGTCGCCATCGGCGCCTGCTGCGCGAGCAGCGAGAGGCACATGTTCTGGAGGTGGAACCCGGTGGCGTTGATCTCGACGTCCTCGCCGGCTACGTCGCGCGCGAGGTCGGAGTCGCGGTCGATGAGCGAGCGCATCGATCGCTCGACGGCGCGGTCGACCATCGACCCCATCTCGAGGACGCCGTCCTGGAGCGACTCGAGCTGGCGGTGGAACTGCTCTCGCGGCACGCCGCTCTCCCCTGCGGAACTCCCGGCGGTGCGTCGCCGCCGCGGGACGGCGCCGTGCCCGCGCCGCGTCCGCCGTGCAACCGAACGGTACCCGATGATAGGCGTACGCGTGCCGCGCCGGTCGCGCGACCCGGGCGGCCGCGGCGTCGGCGTCAGCGCGCTCGCTCGCCCTCGCGCTCGCCGTCGAGCGCCAGCGGGAGTGTGAAGCGGATCACCGCGCCCCGCTCGCTCGGCGCCGCCCAGATGCGACCGCGATGGCGGCCGACGATGTGCCGGGCGATTGCGAGGCCAAGCCCGCTGCCGCCGGTCCCGGGCGTGCGCGCGCGGTCGCCCGTGTAGAAGCGCTCGAAGACGCGAGGGCGGTCGCTCGGCAGGATGCCGGGTCCCTCGTCGCGTACCTCGAAGCGCACCTCCCGGTCGTCGAGCACCGCGCTCAGCGTCACCGTGCCGGCGGGAGGGCTGAAGCGCAGCGCGTTGTCGAGCAGGTTCGCCAGCACCTCGAGCACGCGCTCGCGGTCCGCGCGCACGTCGGGCGCCTCGGTCGGCACGACGACGATTCGTTGCTCGGGTCCCGCGATCGGCGCGATGCGCGCCGCCGCGGTCGCGAGCAGCTCACCCGCGGCCACGCGCTCGATCGTGAACGGCTCGTCGGCGGACTCGATGCGCGAGAGCCGCAGCAGCCGGTCGACGATGCGGCCGAGGCGCTCGACCTCGGCGGTCAGCTGACGGTGGAAGCGCTCGCGCCGCGCCTCGTCGGAGACGCCGCCCTCCAGCGTCTCCGCCAGCGCACGCGCCGCGGCGATCGGCGTGCGCAACTCGTGCGAGACGTTCGCGACGAGGTCCGTGCGCGCCCGCTGCGCGGCGCGCAGCTCGGTGAGGTCCTCGAGCGTGAGCACCGTGCGCGCCTGCCCCGCGCTCACGCGGCGCGCCACCGCGCGAATCACGCGGCCGTCCTCAATCGTGACGTCCTGCGGCCGGCCGGCCGCCTCGCGCGCGACCTGCAGGAAGTGGTGGTCGCGCGTCACCCGGATGAGCGAGCGGCTGCGCGCCTCGGCGGCGGTCGTGCCGAAGAGCTGCGCCGCCGGCTCGCTCGCGGCGACCACCGCGAACAGGTCGTCCAGCAGGAACACCGGCGTGCCGAGCTGCTCGACCACCGCCTCCACCGCCGGGGCGGGCCGCGTGGCGGGGGG
>VGNK01000088.1 GCA_016866055.1 Chloroflexota bacterium
GGAGCACGCCGAGGCGACCCGGGCGGCGCGCGCGCCCGCGCCGACGCGCGGGGACGATCGCGCCCCGACGCGCCCCGCGGCCGCGGGTGCGCGCGTCGCTCCGGGCGCGGGGGCGCTCGACCTCGAGATCGAGCGCGTCGGGACGCGCCTCGGCGCCGCGAACCGCGCGCGGCTCGAGAAGCTCGGCCTGCACACGGTCGGCGATGCGCTGCGCTTCTACCCCTACCGGCACCACGACTTCACGCGCACCGTCCCGATCGCGGCGCTGCGCATCGGCGTCGAGCAGACCGTGCAGGGTGTCGTCGAGCGGGCGCGCGAGGTGCGCATGGGGCGGGGCGGCCGCATGCGCGCCGCGGAGGCGTTCGTCCGCGACGCGCAGGGCTCCACGATCCAGGCGATCTGGTTCAACCAGCCGTTCGTCGCGCGCTCGCTGCGCGAGGGTGAGGAGGTCGCGCTCGCGGGCAGGGTCGGCGCGTACCGCAACCGGCCTGCCTTCACGAACCCCGAGTACGAGAAGATCACCCCCGAGCTCCGCCACACGGGCCGCCTCGTGCCGGTCTACCACCTCACGCAGGGGCTGCCCCAGCGCACCGTGCGGGGCGTGATCGCCGGGCTGCTCGAGCGCTTCGCCGACCGGATGGAGGACCCGCTCCCCGAGGAGATCCGCGAGCGTCACGACCTGCTGCCGCTCGTCGACGCGGTGCGCCAGGTGCACTACCCGGACGGCCGGGAGGCGCTCGCGACGGCGCGTCGCCGGCTCGCGTTCGACGAACTGCTCGCGATCCAGGTCGGGGTGATCGCGCGCAAGCGCGCCTGGCAGGCGCAAGGCAACGCGCCGATGATCGGCGACCACCGCGCGGCCGACGCGTTCCTCGAGGGGCTTCCGTTCACGCTCACCGGCGCGCAGCGCCGGGCGCTGCACGAGCTGCGCGGCGACCTCGCCCGCAGCCTGCCGATGTCGCGGCTGATGGAGGGGGACGTCGGATCCGGAAAGACCGTGGTCGCGCTCGCGGCGATGCTGTCGCTCGTCGCTGCCGGGTACCAGGCGGTGATGATGGCGCCGACCGAGGTGCTCGCCGAGCAGCACTACCGCACGATCTGCCGGCTGCTGTCGGCCGAGACGGAGCCGCCGCTGCACGGCGTGATCGCGCACCCGGCGCTGCCCGCGGCGATCCGGGTGGTGCTGCTCACGGGGTCGACGCGCGCACGCGAGCGCCGCGAGGCGCTCGACGCGATCCGCCACGGCGGCGCGCCGATCGCGGTCGGCACGCACGCGCTGATCCAGGAGGGCGTGGAGTTCGATCGCCTCGGCTTCGCGGTGGTCGACGAGCAGCATCGCTTCGGCGTGATGCAACGCAGCGAGCTGCGGCGCAAGGGCGCGGAGGGCGTGACCCCGCACCTGCTCGTGATGAGCGCGACGCCGATCCCGCGCTCGCTCGCGCTCACCGCGTACGGCGACCTCGACCTCTCGGTGATCGACGAGATGCCGCCGGGACGGACGCCGATCGAGACGCGGTTCCTCACGCCGATCGAGCGCGGCACCGCGTTCGCGCGCGTGCGTGAGGAGGTGACCGCGGGCCGCCAGGCGTTCGTGATCTGCCCGCTCGTCGAGGGATCCGAGAGCGTGATCTCGCGCGCGGCGACCGAGGAGTTCGAGCGTCTGCGCGCGGAGGAGTTCCCCGATCTCGCCGACCGCATCGTGCTGCTGCACGGACGGATGTCGTCAAGCGAGAAGGACGCGGTGATGCGCGCGTTCGTTTCCGGTGAGGCGGCGATCCTCGTCTCGACGGCGGTGGTCGAAGTCGGGATCGACGTGCCGAACGCGACGGTGATGGCGATCGAGGGGGCGGACCGCTTCGGGCTCGCGCAGCTGCACCAGTTCCGCGGGCGCGTGGGGCGCGGGCGCCACCCCTCCTACTGCTACCTGCTCGCCGACGACCCCACGCCCGAGGCCGAGGAGCGGCTCTCGGTGCTCGAGCGCACGCTCGACGGCTTCGACGTGGCGCAGGCGGACCTCGAGCTGCGCGGGCCGGGCGACCTCTTCGGGACGCAGCAGAGCGGGCTGCCGAACCTGCACGTGGCCAGCCTGCTCGACACGCGGCTGATCGAGGCGACTCGGCGGGAGGCGGAGCGGCTGCTCGACGAAGACCCCCGGCTCGCGCGGCCGGAGCACCGCGCGCTGCGCTACGCGATCGCCGAGCGGGCGCGCGAGGTGCTCGCGGAGCACCACTAGCGGCCCGCGGGCGGTCCGTGGGAGACCGCGGACGCTGAGCTGCTCGCCAAGCCGCGCGCGTCGCTGATCGCAGGCGAGGGCCGCGCTACACTGGCCGGCGCAGCCACGCGAGCGCGGTCCGCCACGGCGGGCCGCTCGCGTCTGCGGGGGAGCCCAGGCGTGATCCGTGACGAGATCCGGGCGCTCGTCGAGCAGGCCCTCGCCGCCGCGCAGGGCGCCGGCGACCTGCCGCAGTTCGCCACGCCCGCGGTCACCGTCGAGCACCCGCAGCGCCCCGAGCACGGCGACTTCTCCGCGAACCTGCCGCTGCGCATTCAGGGGCTCGCGAAGATGAAGGCGGTCGAGGTCGCGGAGGCGCTCCGGCGGCACGTCCCGGCGAGCGAGGCGGTGGCGGCGGTGCGCGTCGCCCCGCCGGGCTTCCTGAACTTCTACCTCGAGCCCGGGTGGGTGGCGCGCCAGGCGGCCGCGATCGCGGCCGCCGGCGAGCAGTACGCGACGAGCGACGCCGGCCGGGGCCAGCGCGTGCAGATCGAGTACGTCTCCGCGAACCCGACCGGCCCCATCCACGTGGGGAACGGTCGCGGCGCGGCGATCGGCTCGACGCTCGCGAACGTCATGCGCGGCGCCGGCTACGACGTCGAGCAGGAGTACTACGTCAACGACGCCGGCACGCAGGTCGCGATCTTCGGCCGCACGCTCTACGCGCGGTACCAGCAGCTCTTCGGCCGGGAGGTCACGATCCCGGAGAACGGCTACCCCGGCGAGTACGTCGTCGAGGTCGCGAAGGGGATTCGCAACCGGCTCGGTGACCGCTTCTTGCGTCCGTCCGGCGAGGAGTCCGACCCCGAGCTCGGGCGGCTCGGCATCCACGTGATGGTTGACCAGATCCGCGAGGACCTGCACGCCATGGGCGTCGAGTACGACGTCTGGTACTCCGAGCGATCGCTGCAGGCCGAGGGCGGGATGTACGACCGCGTGCTCTCGCTGCTGCGCGAGCGCGGCTACATCGTCGAGCGCGAGGGCGCCGTGTGGTTCGCCTCGTCGGAGCTGGGCGAGTCGAAGGACAACGTGCTGATCCGCTCGGACGGCATGCCCACCTACTACGCGACCGACATCGCCTACCACTATGACAAGTTCATCGAGCGCGGCTTCGACCGTGTGATCGACATCTGGGGTGCAGATCATCAGGGACACGTCTCGCGCGTGAAGGCCGCGGTGGCCGCGGTCGGCGGCGACCCCGACCGGCTCGACGTGCTCCTCTACCAGCTCGTCGCGCTGCGGCGGGGCCGCGAGGCGGTGCCGCTCTCGAAGCGCGCCGGCGAGATCGTGACGCTGCGCGAGATCGTGGAGGAGGTTGGCGTCGACGCAACGCGCTTCTTCTTCCTGCTGCCGTCGGCGAACCAGACGATGGACTTCGACCTCGAGCTCGCGAAGAAGCAGTCGGACGAGAACCCGGTGTTCTACGTGCAGTACGCGCACGCGCGGATCGCCGGCGTGCTCGCGAAGGCACGCGAGGAGGGCTTCTCGTCCGAGGACGCCGATTCCCAGCTGCTCACGCACGACGCGGAGCAGACGCTCATCCGCAAGTTGCTGCTGCTGCCGGAGGTGCTCGAGGAGGTGATCGAGGGCCTCGCCCCGCACCATCTCCCGCACTACGCGCAGGACCTCGCGGCGGCGTTCCACGTCTTCTACACGCAGTGCCGCGTGATCGACGCTTCGAACGAGCCGCTCACGCGCGCGCGGCTGTTGCTGCTCGACGCCGCGCGCGTGGTGCTGTCGCGCACGCTCGGGCTCATGGGCGTCTCCGCGCCCGAGCAGATGTAGTCCCGCCACGGGTGGAGAGGCCACGATGAGCCCGGAGCGCAGGCGCATCCTCACCGGGGTCCGGCCCACGGGTGCGCTCCACCTGGGCCACTACGTCGGCGCGCTCGAGAACTGGGTGCGGCTGCAGGAGGAGTACGAGTGCTTCTTCCTGATCGCCGACTACCAGGTCTCGGATCACGCCGACGAGTTCGACCTCGTGCGGGAGGCGGTGTTCGAGGTCGCCCGCGACTGGCTCGCAGTGGGTCTCGACCCAGAGCGGAGCCATTTCTGCATCGAGAGCCTGATCCCGGAGCACGCCGAGCTCACGACGTGGCTCTCGTGGTGGATCCCGCTCGCGCGGCTCCAGCGCAACCCGACGCTGAAGGCGGAGATGGGCGAGGACAGCGCCTCGATGCCAGTCGCGTTCTTCAACTACCCGGTGATGCAGGCGGCGAACATCCTGATGCCGAAGGCGCATCTGGTCCCGGTGGGCGAGGACCAGCTGCCGCACATCGAGATGACCCGCGAGATCGCGCGCCGCTTCAACCGCCTCTTCGACCGCGAGGTCTTCCCGATCCCCGAGGGGATGGTCGGCCGCGTGCCGCGGCTGGTCGGGGTCGACGGCAACGCGAAGATGAGCAAGTCGCTGGGGAACGCGATCTACCTCAAGGACGACGCCGAGACGGTGACGCAGAAGGTGCGCGGGATGTTCACCGATCCGACGCGCCTGCGCGCGACGGACCCCGGGCACGTCGAGGGCAACCCGGTCTTCATGTACCACGACGCCTTCAACCCGAACGTCGACGAAGTGAACGACCTGAAGGAACGCTACCGCGCGGGCAAGGTCGGCGACGTCGAGGTGAAGGCGAAGCTGCACGCTGCGCTGAACCAGTTCCTCGACCCGATCCGCGGCCGGCGGGCGCACTACGAGGCGCACCCGAAGCTCGTGCGCGAGGCGCTGGCGGAGGGCACGGCGCGTGCGAAGCGCGTGGCCGAGCGGACGATGACCGAGGTGCGCGACGCGATGCGGGTCGACTACCTCGGGTAGCGGGGGGCCTTCCGCGCACGCGAGCGGCCGCGCGCACCGGCGCGTGCCCCTCCGCCGCGGGCGCTCCCGGACAGCACGGACGAGGCCGCCGGCGAGCCGGCGGCCTCCTGGCGTCTCGGGCGCCGCGCCACGTTAGCTGCGGCGGTCGATCGGCATGAAGTCGCGGTGCTCCTCGCCCGTGTAGATCTGCGTCGGGCGGAAGATCCGGTTGCCGGACTCCCACTGCTCCTTCATGTGCACCATCCAGCCGAGCGTCCGCGAGGCCGCGAAGATCGGCGTGAAGAAGTCCGTGGGGATGCCCAGGGCCGCGAAGACGCAGCCGGAGAAGAGGTCCACGTTCGGGTAGAGCCCGCGCGCGCCGAGGCGCTCGGTGGCGACCTTCTCCACGGTGAGGGCGATGTCGTAGAGGTCCGCCTCGCGCGAGCCGGGGACGATGACCTCCTTCGCGAGCTGCTGGATCACCTTCGACCGCGGGTCCTTCACGTGGTACACGCGGTGCCCGAAGCCGGGGATCTTGAACTTGTCGTCCAGCATGCGCTGGATCTGCTCCTCGGCGCGCTTCGGGTCGCCGATCTGCTGGAAGAGCCGCAGCGACGCCTCGTTCGCGCCGCCGTGGGCGGGCCCGGAGAGCGCGCCGATGGCGGCAGCGCAGACCGCCTCAGGCTCCGCTTTCGACGAGGTGACGACGCGCGCGGTGAAGGTCGAGGCGTTCCCGGCCGAGTGGTCCGCCTGCAGGATGAGCAGCGCGTTCATCGCGCGCTCGTGCTCGCGCGACGGCTGGCGGCCGGTGATCATACGCAGCATCATGTGCGCGTGGCTCTCGCCCACCCACGGCCCGTCGTACGGGCGTCCGGCGCGCGCCTGCGCGATGATGCCGACGAGGTGCCCGACCTTCGCGACGAGCGAGAGCCCGCGCTCTTGGACCGTCGGCACCTTGCGCTCAAAATCGTTGTCGGATGGCGCGAGCAGCGCGGTGGCCGCCTGCAACGCGAACATCGGGTGCGTCATCGCCCCGATCTGGCGGGCGACCGCCAGCTGATCCGGGGTGAGCACCCGCTGGTCGTGCAGGTGGCGGCGGATCTCGTCGACGTGCGTCCCGGTGGGCAGCTCGCTCTCGTACAGGAGCGCGACGACCTCTTCGAAGGTGACGCCCGGCTGCGTGAGGTCCTCGATCGAGTAGCCTCGGTAGGTCAGCCGCCCGGCTTCCCCTTCGACGAGCGATACGGAGGACTCCGCGATCGGTACCCCTTCGAGGCCCGGGCTCAGGGACGGCGTGTCCAGCGTCATGCTCTCCCCCAACCGTTACGACCCGCGGAGCGCGTTGCGCCGGAGTGCGGGCCTTCTGCTCCCCCTCAGGTCCTGGTGGATCTCGGTCAGGCGGACGGCTACCTCGGCGTGCGGCGCAGATTCAGGGGTTGCGCGCCGGGCACGAGCGCTGCGGCAAGTATATCCGACCGTGTCCCCCCCTCACGTCGGGGCATCACGGACGGGGGTTCCCTGAGAGGGAGTTCACCGATTCGGCCGCCTCGCCGGCACATACGATCTCGATCGGCGCCTGGAGGGGAGCCGCCGCTCGCGCGCTGGGTTCCGAGCGGTCCTATCGCCCGGTGAGCGCGTTGCGCGCGTAGTCGGTGATGAACTCGCGGAGCAGGTCGTGGACCTGCTCCTGCGCCTCGAGCAGCCCGTGGCCGGCGCCCTCGAGCAGGACGAGCCGCTTCGGCTCGCGCGCCCGCTGGTAGATGTCCTCCGAGGCGGCGTGGTCCAGGATCTCGTCGTGGTCGCCGTGGATGAGGAGGAGCGGCTTGCCGAGCACCTCCACCTCCTGCGTCCCGTAGCGCTGCGAGGAGAGCGCGGCGACGGCGGTCGCGATCGGCGCGAGCTCGCCGGCCTTCACGGCCACCGCCCCGCCGAAGGAGTGCCCGACGAGCACGACCTGCTCGGCGCCGATGCCCTTGAGGAACGAGCAGGCGGCGAGCGCGTCGAGCACGCACTCCTCGAATTCTCCCGGCTGGCGGTACTGGACCCGCACCGAGGAGACGCCGTCGGCGACGAGCTCAGAAGCGAGGCGCACGTAGACGCCGTTCGCCGGGCCCTTCACGCCGCCGCCGGCCCCGCCGAGGAAGACCGCGCACCCGGTCTGTCCCTCGCACGGGTGGAGGAAGACGGTGATCGCGCCGCGGCTGGTGTCGAGCTGGACCTCGAGCTCCCCCTGCTCCTCGCCGGCGCGCGCGCGCACCCCCTTGATCGAGAGCGTGAGCTCCTCGGGGGAGGGGCCGCTCCCGGAGCCGTTCGTGCCGCGAGGGTCGCCGTCGCCGTGAGGCTGGCTCGTCATGGCGCGCAGGGTAGCAGGCCTGCCGCGCGGCGGGCCGGGCTCGGCCCGTCGCTCAGGGCAGCGCCGCCGGCGACGCCTTCCCCGCGTCGGTGGCCTCGCCGTAGGCGTTCGCTGCGGCGAGCAGCGTCGCCTCGTCGAAGTGCCTGCCGATCAGCTGCAGCCCCACGGGCAGGCCATCGGCGAAGCCGCAGGGGATGCTGATCGCGGGATCGCCCGAGATGTTCACCGGGATCGTGAAGAGGTCGTTGAGGTACATCGCGTACGGATCCTCGAGCTTCTCGCCGAGGCGGAACGCGGTCGTCGGCGAGGTCGGCGTGAGGATGACGTCGTGCTCCGCGAACGCGGATTCGAACTCGCGCGTGATCACCGTGCGCACCTTCTGCGCCTTGAGGTAGTAGGCGTCGTAGTAGCCGGCGGAGAGCGCGTACGTGCCGAGCATGATGCGGCGCTTCACCTCGCTGCCGAAGCCGCGGCCGCGCGTCTCGGACATCTCCGCCTCGACGGAGGCGCCGTCGGTCACCGCGAAGCCGTACTTGACGCCGTCGTAGCGCGCGAGGTTCGCGGACGCCTCGCTCGGCGCGATGATGTAGTAGACGGCGAGCGCCGCGCCGGCGGTCGGCAACGCGACCGAGCGATCGATGATCGCGCCGGCGTGCTCGAAGACCGCGATCGCCTCCTCGATCGCTTCGCGCACCCCCGGGCCCAGCCCGCGCTCGAGGAACTGCTCGGGGACGCCGACGCGCAGCCCCGCGAGGCCGCGCGCGAACCCGGCCGTGTAGTCCGGCACCGGCACCGGCACCGTCGTCGAGTCGCGCTCGTCGTGCCCCGCGATCGCCCCGAGCAGGTTCGCGACGTCCTCGGCGTCGCGCCCGAACGGGCCGACCTGGTCGAGCGAGGACGCGAAGGCGACGACGCCGTAGCGGCTCACGCGCCCGTAGGTCGGCTTGAGCCCGAGGATCCCGCACAGCGCCGCCGGCTGGCGGATCGAGCCGCCGGTGTCGGTGCCGAGCGAGATCGGCACGCCGCGCGCGGCGACGGTCGCCGCGGAGCCGCCCGAGGAACCGCCGGGCACGCGCTCGAGGTCCCACGGGTTGCGGGTGGGGCCGAACGCGGAGTGCTCCGTGGAGGATCCCATCGCGAACTCGTCGAGGTTCGTCTTCCCGACGATCACGGCGCCGGCCGCCTGCAGCCGTTCGACGACGGTGCAGTCGTAGAAGGGGACGAAGCGCTCGAGCATGCGCGACGAGGCGGTGGTGCGCACGCCGCGCGTGCAGAGCAGGTCCTTCACGCCGACGGGGATCCCCACGAGTGGAGCGGCGTCGCCGGCGCGCAGGCGGGCGTCGGCGGCGTCCGCCTGCGCGCGCGCGAGCTCCTCGGTGATCGTGACGTAGGCGTGGAGCGCGGGCTCCTGCGCGCGGATGCGCGCGAGCGTGGCCTCGGCGAGCGCGCGCGCCGTGTAGTCGCCGGCGCGCATGCGGGCCGCGTGCTCGTGCGCGGGGACGTCGAGGTCGAGCGTGGCCATGCTCAGGAGCGCACCGGGCCGATCACGCGCGGCGTCACGCGCGTCACGCCTCGAGCACCGCGCGCACGCGCAGGAAGCCGTTCTCGCGGCGCGGCGCGTTCGCGAGCACCTGCTCGCGGTCGGCCGGCGGATGCGTCTGGTCGGGGCGGTCGACGTTCGCGAGGTCGAGGCTCTGGGCGGTCGGCGGCACGTCGTCGGTGGGGACGTCGTTCAGCGCCTGGAAGTGGTCGAGGATGTTCGAGAGCTGCTCTCGCATCCGTTCGACCTCGTCGCCGGTGAGCGCGACGCGGGCGAGCCGGGCGATGTAGCGCACCTCGTCGGCGGTCAGCGCCATCCGGGCCCCCTCGCAGCGCCCCGTCGTGGCGCACCGCCGGCGCGGCTCGCGCCTGCGAGGCATGCCGATACTATAGGTGGGCCCCCCCATCCCACACCAGAATCGACCGGCCGCGGTCGTCACCGGGGGAGGGCCGTCGGCGATGCGATCCGCGGGCCCGGCACGAGCGCCACGCGCGCGCCCCGGCCGGGAGCCGCGAAGACGGAGCGCCGCTTGGAGCAGCCCGTGACCCCCGCCTCGACGAGCGCGCCCCCCGCGGGGCGTGGGGGCGAGCGCGAGTCGCCGGACGCCGCCCGTCTCGGCAACCCGAGCTTCGTCTGGCGCTTCGGGCAGGAGCGCCGGCTGCAGATGATCGAGCGCGCGGCGCCGCTCGCGGGGCGGCGCGTGCTGGACCTCGGCTGCGGGCTCG
>VGNK01000089.1 GCA_016866055.1 Chloroflexota bacterium
CGCTCAGCGCGGCGGGATGATCAGCACCTGCCCCACGCGGATCGAGGACGGGTCGTCGATCCGGTTCGCGCGCTGCAGCGCCTCGAGCGTCACCCCGAAAGTGTTCGCGATCTTCGTCAGGTTGTCGCCCGCGGCCACCGTATAGGTCCGCTGGGGCTGCGTCGCCGGCGTCGGGGCGGGGGTCCCGGCGGGTCCGGGCGTCGCGGTGGCGCCCGGGGTGGCGATCGGCGCCGGTGTGCCCGCGGGCGACGGCTCCGCGACCGGGGTCACCGTCTCGAGCACGGAGGCGCGCCCCCCTCTGTCGAGGCCCTCGAGCAGCGAGGTCGCGAGGAAGACCCACATCGCCAGCCCGACCACGAGGACGAAGAGCCCGGCGAGATTGATCACGCTCCGCGCCTCCCGCGGTTCCCTGCGCACAGTCTAGATAGGGCCGCCGGGACGCCCGGGGCCCGCGCGCTCAGTCGCCGACCACCAGCTCCTTCGCGTGCGCGGCCTCCGCCTCCGCGCCGCGCTCTGCGCGCGTCCGCCGCCGCTCGGCGCCAGCCGCCACCACGCTCATCGCCGCGAGCATCCCCAGCGAGATCGCGCCGAGTGCGAAGAAGACCGCGGGCGTGCCCCAGCGCGCCGCGAGCAGCCCCGCGAACGACGCGGCGAACGAGCCCACGCCGAACGTGAGGAAGAACATCAGCCCGAACGCCCGCCCCGGTGAGCCCGCGGGTGAGTAGTCGCTCACGAGCCCGTTGAAGATCGGCTGCAGCGCGAAGTTCACCGCGACGAACGCCGCGCACGCGAGCAGGAGCGCGACCCCGGACATCGACCCGACCAGCACGAGCGCGGGTCCGAGCAGCGCCGCGAACGGGAGCAGCGCGCGCTCCACGGGGATGCGATCCGAGAGCGCGCCGCCGGCGAACTGGCCGAAGACCGCGGCCAGCAGCACGAGCGTCGCCGCCGCGCCGGCCACCGCCTCCGCGCTCCACCCGAGGACGCCGATCCCGAGGTGCTCCTTCAGGTGGAGCGTGAGGAACGTGAGCGAGCCGCGGTAGACGAAACCCTGCGCGATCGTCCCCACGTAGATCAGCAGCAGCGCGGCCGAGAGCCACCGCCGCGGCGACGGCGGCGACGTGCGCGCGTGGGCGCCGGGCGCGTGGACGGACGCGTGCGAGGCGGCGGCCGTGGCGGCGGCCCGCGCCTCCTCGCGGCTCGGCGCGATCCGGAGCACGAGCGCGCCCACGGCGAGCGCCCCCAGCGCGAACGCCGCGTAGGCGATACGCCAGTCGAAGAGCAGCGCGATCCCCACCGCCGCCACCGGCGCGAGCGCCACCCCGACGTTGCCCGCCACCCCGTGCGCCGCGAACGCGATCCCCCGGCGGTGCGAGAGCGACGCCACGATCGAGGTCCCGGCCGGGTGGTACAGCCCGATGCCGGCGCCGAGCAGGGTGAGCGCCGCCGCGAGCAGCAGCAGCGTCGGCGCGAGCGCGACGAGCAGCGCGAACGCCGCCGCGACCCACATCGAGGCAACCACCACCGCGCGCGGGCCGTAGCGGTCGACGAGCCAGCCGGCCGGCAGCGCGGCCGCTCCAAACGTGAACGTGCCGGCGTTCGCCACCGCGCCGAGCACCGCGACGTCCACCCCGAACTCGAACCCCACCCGCACCAGCAACGCCGCGAACGTGAGCTCGAGCGTGTGGGTCATCCCGTGCGCCAGCGACGCGGAGACGACGATGCGGCGCTCCATGCTCGCGCGCCCGAGGAGCAGCCGCATCAGCGAGCCGCCCCTCCCCACCCCGCGCATGCCCGCACGGGCCGTGTCACACCGCGCCTCCGCCGGCCGGTCGCGCCGCCACGGCCCGCTCGGTGTGCAGCAGCACCTCGCCGTCGAACCACTGCGGGTCCGACTTCAGCGACGAGCGGATCACGTGGTAGCGGCGATCCTGGTTCGGGCTCTGCGCGTTCTTCCAGTGCGCCTCGAGCTGCGCCCGCAGGAGCGGCTCCGCCCCCTTGCGCACACGCATCCGCGCGATCGTCCCGTACATCTGCCGCGCCTCTCGTGCCCCGACCCTGCGGTCCCCTCGATCGTAGTCAGCCGGGTCCCGCCCGGGCACCGCGCCGGGTGCGCACTCGCGGTGCGACCGATGGGCCGGCGCCATCCGAAAGGATGGCCTCCGATGGAGGCCTCACGCGCGCAACCGGTGCCGGCCCCCGGCGGCTAGAGCTTCTTCTCCTTGCAGAGGTCCTGGTCGTAGACGACGTTCCCGGTGAACTGCATCGCTTGCTGCTCGCAGATCCAGACCGTCGCCTTGCCCATGAAGTCCGCCGACTCGAACTCGAGGTCGGGGTTGTTGGGGTCGTTCTGGAAGAAGACGTTCCCCGGGGTCTTGATGCGCCCCTGCGGCGAGAGCACGTTCACGGCGATGTTGTCGTCCTGCAGCAGCCACGCCTGTTGCTGCGAGAAGCGCTCGATCGCCGCCTTCTCGGCGCCGTAGAAGATGTCACCGCCCGGCTTGCGCGAGGTGTCGTAGGGCCCCGGTCCGGGGTAGAGCGCGCCGCGCGACGAGATGTTGATGATGTGCCCGCCGCCCGCCTTCTTCATGTACGGGAGGGCTTCCTTCATCGTGAGGATGACGCCCTTGAGGTTCACCTGGAAGCTCAGCTCGATGTGGCGCTCCTGCACGGTCTCGAGGTTGCCCGGGACGAAGATCGCCGCGTTGTTGACGAGGATGTCGATCTGGCCCCACTCGTCGGCGACCTGCTTCACGGCCGCCCTGATGCTGTCCGGGTCGCGCAGGTTGAGCACCACCGGCAGCGCCGTGCCGCCCTTCGCGCGGATCTCCTCGACGACCGAGTGGATCGTCCCGGGGAGCCGCTTGTCCTGGACGACCTCCGTGCGCGCGGCGACCGCGACCTTCGCGCCAGCCGCGCCCAGGTACTTCGCGATGTCCGCTCCGATCCCGCGGCTCGCCCCGGCGACGAGCGCGACTTTCCCGTTCAGTGCCATCCCAGCCTCCCCCGCCTTCGCTCACCGGAGCCCGCTTCAGCGCGGCCCCGCTGCACCACATCGCTCTGCTTGTTGCTTCTGCCGTCGCTTCGGGCCGGACAGGCCCGGGCCCCGCGTCAGGCGCGAACCCGCTGCCCTGCCCGGCGCCCCCGCGTGCTCACCGTCGCGCGCTCGTGCTCGAGCAGCCACCGCTTCCGGTCCAGGCCGCTCGCGTACCCCGTGAGGGTCCCGTCCGCGCCGATCACGCGGTGGCACGGGACCACGATCGCGAGCGGGTTGCGGCTGTTCGCCGCCCCCACGGCGCGCGACGCCCCGGGCCGCCCGATCGCCCGCGCGACGTCGCCGTAGCTGCGCGTCTCGCCCGGCGCGATCGCCGATAGCTCGCGCCAGACCTCGCGCTGGAACACCGTGCCGCGCGGCGCCAGCGCCAGATCGAAGCGCAGCCGGCTCCCGGCGAAGTAGGCGCGCAGCTGCTCGACGGCCGCCTCCGCCCCCACCGGGTCCCGCTCGGGCCGCTCGCCCGCGTCGCCCGCCAGCCGGTCGAGGAACCAGCGTAACGCGTGCGTCTCCGTCATGAAGTCCACGCGGTGCAGCCCGCTCGCCGACCCGCCCACGAACACCGCGCCGAGCGGCGTCAGCATCACCTCGTACCAGCTCATTCGCTCACCCCTGCCCGAGGCCCCCGCCGAGCGTCGCCAATCCTACGACAGCGACGCGACCCGCGCGGCGTGCCCGCGCGCCTGCGGCGCATCGCCCCGGCCACCAGCGGCGGACGCGTGTATGCTGCCCGCCGTGCCGCCGCGGCGCGCCTGCGCTCCGCCGCGGCCGTCACCGAGCCCCGGCGCTCCCCGCCATCATGCGCGCGGCCGATCCCGCGCCGATGAACCAGGTCACCAACGACGAAGGGACCCGCGATGCGACCGAACCACGTGCTTCGCGCCTGGAGGAGCGGCGGGCAGAGCGTGGGCGCCTGGCTCACGATCGACTCGGCCTTCACCGCGGAGGCGATGGCGCACGTCGGGTTCGACTGGCTCTGCATCGACATGCAGCACGGCCTGCCCGACTACCGCGACGCGGTCGCGATGATGCAGGCGATCTCGACGACCCGCACGCTCCCGTTCGTGCGCGTCCCGTGGAACGACCCGGCCACGATCATGCGCGTGCTCGACGCCGGCGCCTACGGCGTCGTGGTGCCGCTCGTCAACAACCAGGAGGAGGCCAAGCGCGCGGTGTGGGCGATGCGCTACCCGCCCGCTGGCGGCCGCTCCTCCGGCCCCGCGCGCGCCGCGATGTACGGCGGCGCGGACTATCAGCAGTGGGCGAACGACGAGATCGCCTGCATCGTCATGATCGAGACTGCCGAGGCGATCGCGAACATCGACGAGATCCTCTCGGTGACCGGAGTCGACTGCGCCTACATCGGGCCGTCCGACCTCGCGTACGCGATCGGCCTGCAGCCGCGCGGCGACAACGACGACCCGAAGCACGTCGCCACCGTCAACACGATCTTCGAGGCGTGCCGGCGGCACGGCGTCGCGCCCGGGGTGCACACGGGCAGCGCGGAGTACACGACGCGCTTCCTGAAACAGGGCTTCCAGATGGTCACGCTCGGCGCCGACGGCACGTTCCTGCGCCGGCAGGCGGCGAGCGACCTGGCCGCGGTGCGCGGCGCGACGACGGTCGCCGCGCTGGACCCGGGCGCGTAGCCGCGCGCGGCGCGGCTCCGGGCCTTTACCCCGCGAGGTGAGCGCCGCCGGGCGGATCGTCGCCATCGATGACGAGCGACGCGTGGTCACGCTCGACCCCGCCGGGAGCGACGTGCGCGTGCTCGCGGCGGGCGGGCCGACGCTGCACGTGCAGCTCCCCACCTGGTCGCCGGACGCGCGCCGCGTCGCGTGGATCGAGGTGCAGGGAAGCGGCGACGCGCTCGAGAGCCGGCTCGTGACGAGCCGGCCGGACGGCGCGGAGCGCACGGCGGCGGTGATCGACGGGCCGGCGTTCTTCCTGCACTGGGACCCGGTGGGGGAGCGCGTCGCCTACCTCGCGCCGCACGCGCACGACGGCATCGCGCTCGGGGTGGTCGACGTGGCGGACGGCGGGGCGTACGCGACGCCGCTCACCACCGGCCAGCCGTTCTACTTCGACTGGGCGCCGGACGGACGGCGGCTCTTCACGCACGTCGGCGAGGAGCGGCTCGGCTACCTCGCGCTCGACGGCGCGGCCGAGGCGCTGCCGGCGCGGAGCGGCGAGTTCCGCGCGCCGCAGTGGGGCGCCGGCGGGCGGCTGCTCTACGCGGTGCGCGACGGCGGGGGCGGCCGGCTCGTGGAGCGCGAGGCCGGCGGCGCCGAGCGCGCGCACGTCGCGTTCGAGGGGCTGATCGCGTTCGCGCTCGCGCCGGGCGGCGGGCGCCTCGCCTACCACGTGCGGCCCGCGGCCAGCGCTACCGCCGCGGCGGGCGACGAGCCGGGCGATGCCGCGCCGCTGCGCGCCGCGGCCGGCGCGCTCAGCGTGCTCGACCTCGCCACGGGCGCCACGGAGCGCGTCGCCGACGACCCCGTGATCGCGTTCTGCTGGAGCCCCGACGGTGCGCGCCTGCGCGTGCTCGGCGCCGAGCAGACGCCGGCGGGCTTCCTCGGTCGGTGGTCGGTATGGGACGAGGCCGGCAGCCTGCGGCTCGGCGCCTTCGCCCCCCGCCCCGAGTACGGGCGGGGCTGCCTCCCGTTCTTCGACCAGTTCGCGCGCGCCCAGTGCGAGTGGTCGCCGGACGGCTCGCAGTTCGTCTACGCGGGGGTCGACGAGGCGGGCGAGCAGGGCCTCTGGGTGCAATCCGCCGACGGCGCGCTCCCGCCCATCCGCATCGGCGACGCCGTGATCGCGAGCTGGTCCCCACGCTGAGCCGCCCGCCCCCGCCCCGCGAGCGCGGGGCCCGCACCGGGGCGCGCGGCTATAGTCCGCGTGCCGAGCCGCCGCCGCCCACCCGAGGGAGCCGCCATGCCGACCGTCCACGCCGACCCGCTACGCGACTACGTCACGCGCATCTTCGAGGGCACCGGCGCCCCACGCGCCGAGGCGCACGTCGTCGCCGACCACCTCGTCGAGGCGAACCTCAAGGGGCACGACTCGCACGGCGTGATCCGCGTCGAGGGCTACGTGCGATCGGCGGCGAGCGGCACCGTGACGCCCGGCGCGCCCGTCGTGATCGACCGCGAGACGCCGACGACCGCGGTCGTGAACGGCAACTGGAACTACGGCCAGGTGGTGGCCCGCCGGGCGGCGGAGATCGCGATCGACAAGGGGAAGGCGGCGGGCCTCGCCGTGATCGTCGCGCACCAGGCCGCGCACATCGGGCGCGTGGGCACGTACGGCGAGCTCGCGGCGGCGGCGGGGCTCGTCTCGATCGCGGCCGCGAACAACCACGGGGCCGCGCAGCTCGTCGCGCCGTTCGGCGGGGCGCAACGGCGGCTGCCGACGAACCCGATCATGATCGCGGGCCCGACCGCGAACCCCGACGAGCCGTTCGTGCTCGACATGGCGACCTCCGCGATCGCCGAGGGGAAGGTGCGCGTGGCTCGCAACAAGGGCGTGCCGCTCCCGCCTGACCTGTTGATCGACGGCGAGGGCCGCCCGACGACGGACCCGTGGGACCTCTACGGCGGCAACCCACCGGGGTTGAAGGCGCCGGGGGCGCTGCTCCCGCTGGGCGGCGCGCAGGGGCACAAGGGGTTCGGGCTCTCGATGGCGGTCGAGCTGCTGTCCGGCGCGCTCTCGCCCGCCGGCGTGACGCGCCCGAACGCGACGCGCGGCGGCAACGCGCTCTTCATGTTCGTCGTCGACCCACGGATGCTCGGCGGGCGCGACGCCTACCTCGACTCGATCACGTCGCTCGTCGACTTCGTGCGCCAGCCGCCGTTCCAGGAGGGCGTCGAGCGGGTGATGACGGCGGGCGAGCCGGAGCGGCGGCGCATGGCCGAGCGGCTCGCCGGCGGCATCCCGCTCGACGACGAGACCTGGCGGCAGATCGCGGCGGCCGCGCAGTCGGTCGGCGTGCCGCCGCTCGAGGTGTGAGCGGGTGACGTCGCGGCGGCGGCGGGCGGACCCGCGGCAGCCGTCGCTGCTCGCCCCGCGGAGCGCCGCGGAGCTCGAGCAGGCGTGCGCGGAGATCGCGCGTGCGCTCGGGCTGCAGGTGCGTCGCCAGGTCAAGGTGGGCCGGCGGGTCTACGGGCCGGAGCGGCACATCGACGTGGTGGTGACGGACCTGCAGAGCCGGCGCTCGCTGGGGATCGAGTGCAAGTTCCAGCGCGGCAAGGGCACCGCGGAGGAGAAGATCCCCGCGACGATCGAGGACATCCGCGCCTGGCCGATCGAGGGGCTCGTCTGCTTCGCGGGTGGCGGCTTCAGCGCGCACATGGTGTCGTTCATGTACGCGAGCGGCCGCGCCGTCGACCTCGAGGACCTTGAGGACTGGCTCCGGCTCTACTTCGTGATCTGAGCGAACCGGGTGCGCTGAGCCGCTTCGTGCGCCGACCGACCGGGTGCGGTGAGGCGCGCGCTCGCCGCGACCAGCGCGCTGCGGCGCGTTCGCGCGCATCCGCGGCTTCGCTCGACTCGCGGGCCTATCATCACGCTCGTCTGCATTGCCGCGCGGGGGCGTGGCCGGTCGCCGCTCGCGCGGCGTGAGCGGGATCGCCCGTGGAGCCCGAGATCGCGCCGCGCGCAGGGAACCGCGGGCGCGCGGGACGGTCGTGCCGAGGACGGTGGTGCGGAGGAGAGTGCGCCGCCGCAGGGCTACGGCCCGCACTTCATCGTCGCCGCCGACGGCGCCTGGATCCGCACGAGCTACGAGCGCACGTACGCGAGCTTCGGCGACTCGGTCTCCGAGCCCGGCCGGCCGCTGGGGTACCTCTTCCTCGACAAGCTCTTCCAGCTGCGGGCGCCGGTGCCGACGCTGAGCCCGGTTACGCGCGGCGCGTTCTTCCGGGCGCTGCTGCGGGGCGACCGCACGACGGAGGCGGCGCAGCGCGACGCGGCCGCGCCGGCCGGGCAGCCGTCGCCGAGCGCCGGGGGGCCGGCCGCTCGCGCGGCCGGAGAGCGGCTGCGCGACGAGGTCGAGCGCGGCTCACGCGCGCTCGCACGCAGCCGCAGCGAGCGCGAGGCCCTCAGTGCACTCGCGGAGGTGAAGCCGGCCGCTCGCCGGGCGCTGGCGCCGCAGGCGGTGGCGAAGTTCAACGAGCCGGCGATCGAGCACGCGCGCGAGCACGACCTCGAGAAGTTCTCGTCGCTCCTGGACCCGAACCCGCGCACGATCAAGCGCTTCCTGAACGCCTACAACATCGCCCGCTCGATCCGCTCGCTCGAGGGGAGCGTCGTCGCGTCGGACACGCTCGCGCTCTGGGCGATCCTCGAGATGCGCTGGCCCGCCCTCGCCAACGCGCTGCGGGCCCGGCCCCCCGCGGTCGACTCGATCGGCGGGGCGCCGCCTGCCGGCGTCGACCCGGCGCTGCGCACGCTCTTCGAGGCGGCCGACGTGATCGAGGTGTCCGCTTCGCGCACGGCGACCCGATCACGCCCGCGCTCGTCCGTCAGTGCTGCGGCTCGGATGACGAGCCCTAGGCGAGCGACTCCAGCCGCCCGCGCCCGCGTTCCACGGGGTAGTTGAGCACGAGCAACTCGTCGATCGCGCCGCGGCGGTCGCCGCGCGAGTTGATCGCACGGCGCGCCGGGGTGCGCTCGACGCGGTAGCGCCCCGCCCCCTCGTAGACCCCGACGATCCAGTCGTGCGGCGAGTTCGAGAGCATCAGCGGCACCCCGCGCTCGGTGAGCGCGTCGATGCAACGCTTGAGGCGGAGTTGCTCGGCGCGGCCGAACTCGCTCTCCGTGTAGCCGGTGAATCTCGATGTCTTCGAGAGCGGGTGGAACGGCGGGTCGAAGTAGACGAAGTCGCGCGGGCCGGCGCCGGCACAGGCGGTCTCGAAGTCCGCGCAGGTGAGCTCGGCGTGCGCGAGCGCGCGCGACGCCGCGAGCAGCCCGCCGCAGTCGAGGATGCGCGGGCGCGCGTAGCGCCCGTGCGGGACGTTGAAGCGACCGTGGCGGTTCACGCGGTACAGCCCGTTGAAGCAGGTCTTGTTGAGGAAGATCAGCCGCGCCGCCACCTCGAGTGGCTCCGCGGGCGCCTCGTCGCGCACCGCGTAGAAGAGCGTCGAGC
This sequence comes from Chloroflexota bacterium, assembly GCA_016866055.1. Taxonomy (GTDB): domain Bacteria; phylum Chloroflexota; class Dehalococcoidia; order UBA2979; family UBA2979; genus VGNK01. Next base: position 9,198 of record VGNK01000089.1, read on the forward strand.
GCCCGTCGGCGTCCGCCTCCATGTAGCGCCGCTCGAGCGCGCCGAGCCGCTCCACGAGCGCGCGCACCTCGTCGCGCACGACGCGGTAGGCGGTGACGAGCTCGTGGTTGGCGTCGTTCAGGACGGCGCGGCGCGGCGCGTGATCGGGGTCCTGCGCGAGCGCGAAGAAGAGCGCGCCGCCCCCGAGGAACGGCTCGTAATAAGTCTCCAGCGCCACGGGCATCCGCGAGAGCAGCGCGGGCAGCAGCTGGCCCTTCCCGCCTGCCCACTTCACGAAGGGGCGCGCGAGGGCAGGCGCGGTCGCGTCCTCAGCCGGTTGGTCGGGCACGGCGGTGTGGCGGGCTCCAGCGAGCGGGGAGATGCGGCTGGTTGGGCGCGATTGTAGCCTCCCGCCCGCACGCGGGCGACCGCGCCCTTCCACGCGCCGCCGCGCGCCC
>VGNK01000090.1 GCA_016866055.1 Chloroflexota bacterium
GCGGCGGTGCCGCCGCACGGCGGCCGCGACCCGCGGATCAACCGTCGCGACGACGCGTCCACCGTCGCGTCCCGGCGAGCGGCCCGCGCGCCCTCCGCTACTCATCGACGAGGCGGCCGCCGAACGCGACCCGCCCCGCGCCGGGCGGTTCGTAGAGGACGTGCACGTGCTCGGCCGCCCGCGCGCACGCCGCCGCGACCGCGTCGGTCAACGCGCGCACCTGCTCCGCACGCGCCTCCCCCTCGGGAGGCCGCGCGAGCAGCAGCCGCACGAACACCGGCGCCCACGCGGCGGGCGGCCCGCCGGCGTTCTCGGCGTAGCGACCGCGCTCGAGGGTGGAGAGCCGCACCCACGTCTCTTGGGGGGACGAGTCGAAGACCGCGCCGGCCGCGTCGGCGATGCGCGTGGCCAGATCCGCCGCGAGCGCCGAGCCGTCGAGCACGCTCTCGATCTCCAGGATCGGCACGCGCCACCTCCGTGATGCGGGGCGCCCCTGCGACGAGCTCCCTCGGCGAGCTCAGGACAGGTCAGGCCGAGCGGAGGAGCGCCGCCGAGCCCGCGATGAACGCGCCGCACGGCCGGACGCGCGGCACGCAGGCTGCGCTATCCGAACTTCGCGGTCTCCTTGAACGCGCCCTCGGTCGTCGGCTTCAGCGGGTCCCGCTTCGCCTCGAACGCCGCGATCGCGTCCACGTGCTGCAGCGTCAGCCCGATGTCGTCGAGGCCGTTCAGCAGCCGGTGCTTCACGAAGGGGTCGACCTCGAAGCGGCGCTCCCAGCCGGTCCCGGGCACGGTCACGGTCTGTTTCGCGACGTCGACCACGATCGGCGCGTCCGGCAGCTCCTCCGAGCGCGACATCAGGAAGTCGACGTCCTGTTGTGGCAGCTGCACCGTCACGAGTCCGACCTTCGAGCAGTTCGTGCGGAAGATGTCGCCGAACGACGGGGCGATGATCGCGGCGACGCCCATGTCCTCGATCGCCCACACCGCGTGCTCGCGGCTCGAGCCGCAGCCGAAGTTCTGCTGCGCGAGCAGGATCGGCGCGCCCGCGTGCCGAGGGTCGTTCGTCACAAAGCTCGGGTCCTTCTTCCAGTCGAAGAACGCGAACTCGCCGAACCCCGAGCGCTCGATGCGCTTCAGGAACTGCTTCGGGATAATCTGGTCGGTGTCGACGTCGGCGCGGTTGAGCGGGATCGCCTTGCCCGCGACCTGCGAGACCTTCTTCATCTGCGCCGACCTCCTAGAGCTTCCGCACGTCGACGAAGTGGCCGGCGATCGCGGCGGCCGCCGCCATCTCCGGGCTCACGAGGTGCGTGCGGCCGCCGGCGCCCTGCCGGCCCTCGAAGTTGCGGTTGCTCGTGCTCGCGCAGCGCTCGCCCGGCAGCAGGATGTCGGGGTTCATCCCGAGGCACATCGAGCAGCCCGGCTCGCGCCACTCGAAGCCGGCCTCGCGAAAGATCGCGTCGAGCCCCTCGGCCTCGGCCTGCTGCTTCACGAGCCCCGACCCGGGCACGACCATCGCCTTCACGCCCGCGGCGACGCGCTTCCCCTGCACGATCTTCGAGGCCGCGCGCAGGTCCTCGATGCGGCCGTTCGTGCACGAGCCGAGGAAGACGCGGTCGATGCGGATGTCCTGGATGCGCGTGCCCGCCTTCAGGTCCATGTACTTGAGCGAGCGCTGCGCCGTCTCGCGCGCGGAGGCCGTCGGCGCCTCCTCCGGCTTCGGCACGACCGCGGTCACGCCGACGCTCTGCGCGGGCGTCGTCCCCCACGTCACGTGCGGCTCGATCTCCTCGCCGCGCAGTGTCACCGTGCGGTGGAAGCGCGCGCCCTCGTCGGTCACGAGCGCCTTCCAGCGCTCGACCGCGCGCTCCCAGTCCTCGCCGGCCGGCGCGAACTCGCGCCCCTTGAGGTACGCGAACGTCGTCTCGTCCGGCGCCACGAGCCCCGCCCGCGCACCGCCCTCGATCGTCATGTTGCAGACCGTCATCCGCCCCTCCATCGAGAGCGAGCGGATCACGTCGCCGCGATACTCGATCACGTGGCCGATGCCGCCGTCCACGCCGATCGTGCGGATCACCGCGAGCACGACGTCCTTCGCCGTGACCCCGGTCTGCAGCGTGCCGATCACCTCCACGGCCATCGTCCGCGGCCGCCCCTGCGGCAGCGTCTGCGTCGCGAGCACGTGCTCGACCTCGGAGGTACCGATGCCGAACGCGAGCGCGCCGAACGCGCCGTGCGTCGAGGTGTGCGAGTCGCCGCAGACGATCGTCATCCCCGGCTGCGTGAGGCCGCGCTCGGGGCTGATGATGTGCACGATCCCCTGCCGGATGTCGAAGATGTCCCACAAGGGGACCTCGAACTCCTTGCAGTTCGCCCGCATCGTCTCGATCTGCTGCGCCGAGAGCGGGTCCGGGTTCGGTATGCTGCGGTCGGTCGTCGGCACGTTGTGATCGACGGTCGCGAGCGTGAGGTCGGGCCTCCGCACCCTGCGACCCGTCATGCGCAGGCTCTCGAAGGCCTGCGGGCTCGTCACCTCGTGCACGAGGTGCAGGTCGATGTAAAGCAGGTCGGGCTCGCCCGGCTCGCGCCGGACGACGTGCTCGTCCCAGATCTTCTCGATGATCGTGCGCGGTTCGCTCAATCCACCCTCCCCCTGCCGCGCCCCTCCGGGCGCGCGGCCCCGTGCCCTCGTGCTGCGAGCGCCCCTAGCGCGCGGCGGGCGCGGCCGCGGGGCCCGTCACCGCCGGCGCGCTCAGCGAGCGGTTCAGCGCGTGCAGATACGCCCGCGCGCTCGCGACCAGGATGTCCGTGTCCGAGGCGCGCCCGAGATAGGTCTTGCCGTCCGTCTCGATGCGGATCGTGACCTCGCCCTGCGCGTCGATGCCCTCGGTGACGGCCTTGATGCTGAACTCCGTCAGCTGGTTCTGCACCTTCGTCACCCGGTTGATCGCCTTGTAGATCGCGTCCACCGGGCCGGTCCCGATCGCCGCGTCCTCGTGCGACTGCCCGTCCGGGCCGATCAGCCGCACGGTCGCGGTCGGCGTGCCGCGGTCGCTCGACGAGACCTGCACGAGGTCGAGCGTCCAGGCCTCGGCGACCTGCATCTGCGTCTGCTCCGAGACGATCGCCATCAGGTCGCGGTCGTCCACCTCGTCCTTGGCGTCGGCGACGTCCTTGAACGCCTGGAAGATGCGGCGAAACTCCTCCTCGCCCGGTTCGACGCCCAGCTCGCGCAACCGCGCGCGTACCCCGTGGCTCCCCGAAACCTTCGTGAGCACGATGCTCTCCCCCACGGGGATCCCGATCTCCTTCGGGTCCATGATCTCGTACGTCTCGCGCATCTTGAGCACGCCGTCCTGGTGGATGCCCGAGGAGTGCCGGAACGCGTTGCGCCCGACGATCGCCTTGTGCGGCTGCAGCGTCATCCCGGAGAGCCGCTCGACCAGCCGGCTCGACGGGTAGAGCTCCGGCGTGTTCACGTCCGTGTGTACGTGCAGGAAGTCGGGGCGCGTGCGGATCGCCATGATCACCTCCTCGAGGGAGGTGTTCCCCGCGCGCTCGCCGATCCCGTTGATCGTCCCTTCCACCTGCCGCGCGCCTCCGAGCACGCCGGCGAGCGAGTTCGCCGTCGCCATTCCGAGGTCGTTGTGGCAGTGCACGGAGACGCGCGCCCGGTCGATGTTCGGCACGCGCTCGCAGATCGAGCGCACGAACGCCTCGAATTGCTTCGGGATCGCGTAGCCGACGGTGTCGGGGATGTTGATCGTCGTCGCGCCCTCTTCGATCGCCACCTCGAGCAGCTGGTAGACGAACTCGGGGTCGGAGCGCGTCGCGTCCATCGGCGAGAACTCGACGTCCGAGCAGTAGCGCTTGGCGTGCGCGACCGCCGCGCGCGCCATCTCCATGACGTCCTCGCGGTTCTTGCGCAGCTGGTGCGCGACGTGGATGTCGCTCGACGAGAGGAAGACGTGGATGCGCGGGCTCTCGGCGACCTCGACCGCCTGCCACACCGCGTTGATGTCGCCGAGGTTCGCGCGCGCGAGCCCCGCGATGACGGGGCCGCGCACCTCGCGTGCGATCGCGCGCACGGCCTCGAGGTCGCCGGGGCTCGAGGCCGGGAAGCCCGCCTCGATGATGTCCACGTTCAGTCGCGCGAGCTGGCGCGCGATCTGCACCTTGTCGTCGATCGTGAAGCCGATGCCCGCCGACTGCTCGCCGTCGCGCAGCGTCGTGTCGAAGATGTAGACCTTGTCGGTGTCACTCATCGCCGTCCTCGTTCCCCGCTCCCCGCCGGATGGGTCCTGCGGTGGCCCTCCCGCTCCTCCGCTACGGGAGGAGGGAGGGCCGGGGAAGCGCGAGGCCGGGCCCGCCGCGCGCGCGCGGGACGCGAAGAAGGGGCGTCGCCGCCCCTCCTGCCGCGCCCGCCGACGCGGAGCACCGGGCACGCGCGCATACGGCGACCGCGACGGCTCTCGCCGCCGTCGCGGTCGCCGCGCCGCGGCGCCGCTCGCTCACGCGCGCTTCCCGTCGTTCAGCCACGCCATCATCCCGCGCACCTCCTTGCCGATCACCTCGACCGGGTGCTCCGCGTTGATCCGGCGCAGCGCGCTGAAGTGCGGCCGCCCCACCGCGTTCTCGTTGATCCACTCGCGCGCGAAGCGGCCGTCCTGGATCTCGCGCAAGATCTCCTGCATGCGCGCCTTCACCGAGGCGTCGATCACCCGCGGGCCCCGCGTGTAGTCGCCGTACTCCGCGGTGTCGCTGATCGAGTAGCGCATGTACTCCATGCCGCCCTCGTACAGCAGGTCCACGATCAGCTTGAGCTCGTGGAACGTCTCGAAGTACGCGGACTCGGGCTGGTAGCCCGCCTCCACGAGCGTCTCGAACGCGGCCTTGATCAGCGCCGTGATCCCGCCGCAGAGGATCGTCTGCTCGCCGAAGAGGTCGGTCTCCGTCTCCTCGAGGAAGGTCGTCTCGAGGATCCCGGCGCGCCCCGAGCCGATCCCCTTGCCGTAGGCGAGCGCCGTCTGCAGCGCGCTCTCGCTCGCGTCCTGGTGGATCGCGACGAGCGCCGGCACGCCCCCGCCCTGCTGGTAGACGCGGCGCACGAGGTGCCCGGGCCCCTTCGGCGCGATCATCGAGACGTCCACCCCCTCGGGTGGCTCGATCTGGCCGAAGTGGATGTTGAAGCCGTGCGCGAACATCAGCGTCTTGCCGCCGTCCAGATGCGGCGCGACGTGCTCCTCGTACACCCGCTTCTGCACCTGGTCCGGCACGAGCATCATGATGATCTCGGAATCGCGCGCCACGTCGTCGACCGTCCCGACGCGCAGCCCCGCCGCCTCGACCTTCTTCCACGACGAGGAGCCCGGGTAGAGCCCCACCGCGACCTCCACGCCGGAGTCGTGCAGGTTCAGCGCGTGCGCATGGCCCTGCGAGCCGAAGCCGATCACGCCGACCCGGCGCCCCTTCAGGTGCGCAAGATCGGCGTCGTTGTCGTAGTAGATCTTCGCCAAGCGTCGCCCCTCCCGGATCCGGTCGGCCTTACTTGCTGACGAACGGAAGCTCCTCCTCCTCGGGCCGGCGTCCCGACTCGAGGTGGAAGCGCTGCGCCTGCTCGGACTCGTGCTCGTGCACGGCGGTCGAACGCGAGCCGCGCACCATCGCGATGCGCCCGGTGCGCACCATCTCGCGGATCCCGAACGGTCGCAGGTTGTCGACGAGCGCGTCGAGCGTGTCGCCGCTCGCCACGACCTGGATGATCAGGCTGTTCGGCGTCACGTCCACCGCCTGCGCGCGGAAGATCTGCACGATGTCGAGCACGTCGCGCCGCTGCTCCCGCGTGCAGCGCACCTTGATCAGGGCGAGCTCGCGGCTCACCGCCTCCTCGCGCGTCAGGTCCGAGACCTTCACCACGTCGATCAGCTTGTACAGCTGCTTCTCGACCTGCTCGACGATCCCCTCGTCCCCATCCAGGACGATCGTCATCCGCGAGATCCCGGCCTCCTCGGTCGTCCCGACCGCGAGCGACTCGATGTTGAAGCCGCGCCGGCGGAACAGCGACGCCACCCGGTTCAGCACCCCGGGGCGATCCTCCACCAGCGCCACCACCGTGTGCCTCATCGCGTCGGCGCCTTCACCGGCGCGGCGGCGTGGCCCAGCAGCCGCGCGATCTCCTCGCTGCTCTCGACGGTCTCCTTGAGGGCCGCCCCCGCGGGCACCATCGGCCAGACGTTACCCTCGGCCTCCACGCGGAAGTCGAGGATCACCGGGCCGTCGTAGGCATTCGCCTCCGCGATCGCGTCGGTCACCTGCGCCTTCTCGGTGACAAGGATGCCGCGAATCCCGTATGCCTGTGCGATCTTCACGAAGTCGGGCTGCGACATCGCGACCGCGACGTAGTTGTCCTTGTAGATCAGCTCCTGCCACTGGCGGACCATGCCCAGGTAGCCGTTGTTCATGATCGCCATCTTCACGGGCAGACGCTCGTCCACCATCGTGGCGATCTCCTGGAACGTCATCTGGAAGCCGCCGTCGCCGCAGATCGTCCAGACCACGCGGTCCGGGCACGCCACCTGCGCACCGAGCGCCGCGGGCACCTCGAACCCCATCGTCCCGAGCCCGCCCGAGGTGATCAGCTGGTGCGGCCGCGAGATGCGCATGAACTGCGCCGCCCACATCTGGTGCTGCCCGACGCCCGTCACCACGATCCCCTCGTGGCCGATCGCGTCGGCGATGCGGTCGACGACGAACTGTGTCGTCAGCTCGTCGCCGTTCGGGATCGACATCGACGCGCGGTGCTCGTCCTTCACGACGTCGATCCAGCGGATCCACTCGACGTGCGAGCGCGCCTGGATCGACTCGGCGAGCTGCGGAAGCACTTCCTTCACGTCGCCGACGATCGGGATCGTCGCGATGATGTTCTTGTTGTGCTCGGCCGGGTCGATGTCGATGTGGATGACCTTCGCGGTGGGGTTCATGTCGGCGAAGCGCCCGAGCGCGCGGTCGTCCATGCGCATCCCGACGCCGATGATCAGGTCGGCGTTCGAGGCCGCGTGGTTCGCCCAGTACGAGCCATGCATCCCCATCATCCCGTAGTTCAGGACGTGGTCGTGCGGCATGCCGCCGAGGCCGAGCAGGGTGTGCAGCAGCGGGACGCCGGCCTTCTCCACGAATGTGCGCAGCTCCTCGTGCGCGCGCCCGAGGATCACGCCGTGCCCGGCGAAGACGATCGGCCGCCGGGCGGCGTCGATCAGAGCGGCGGCGCGCTTCACCTGCGCGGGGTTGCCGCGGGTGACGGGCCGGTAGCCGCGGATCGAGACCCGCTCCGGCCACTCGAACTCCGACTCCTCGATGAAGACGTCCTTCGGGATGTCGATGTGCACCGGGCCAGGCCGGCCGGTGGTCGCGATGTAGGCGGCCTCGGCGAACGTGTAGGCGATGTCCTGCGCGCGCATCACGAGATAGTTGTGCTTCACCGTCGGCATCGTGATGCCGGTGATGTCGGCCTCCTGGAAGCCGTCCTTGCCGAGCAGGTTGCGCGCGACGTTGCCGGTGATGAAGAGCGTGGGGACGCTGTCCATCATCGCGTTCGTGATCGCCGTGACGAGGTTGGTGGCACCGGGGCCGGAGGTCGCGAGCGCGACGCCGAGGCGGCCCGAGGCGCGCGCGAAGCCGTCGGCGGCGTGGCCGCCCCCCTGCTCGTGGCGCACCAGGATGTGCCGGATCTCGGGGTGGGCCGGGAGCCGGTCGTAGAGGGGCAGGACGACGCCGCCGGGGTAGCCGAAGACCGTGGTCGCGCCGAGGCGCTTCAGGCACTCGAGGACGATGTCCGCCCCGCTCATCTTGGCCATGGTGTGGTCCGTGCCTTCGCTGCTGGCCCCGGCCGGTCGGGAGCGGGGCGATGCTACTCGGGTGGGAACATACGAACAGCCCGGCACGCGGGCTGGCAGGCGATCCTTCCGCGGAGGCGGGAGGACCGCCTAGGGAAGTACGAGTACGAGCAGATCGAGGCCGCGGAGGGTCGCAGCGGAGGAGGTCGCGCAGCGGGTGACGGATGTGCGCATCATACCGGGCCAGTATTGAAGCGCCGCCGGATTCCGTCAACCGAGGAGCCCTCGAGGCTGGCCCTCACCGCCGCCAGAGCCCCGTCCCCGGGAAGGCACCGGCCCAGGCAAACCAGTACGCCGTGCGCGACGGGAGCGCCTCCCGCACCCGGCTGTTGCGGGAGTTCACGAGCCGGCGTTGGTCCATGAACCAGCGCACCCCGTCCCCGTCGACGATCTCGAGCGCGTCGCGCGGTCCCTCCACCCGGCTGAAGCGGACCCCGCTCGCGTCGTAGACCGAGACGCCGGTGCCGGGGCCGAGCGAGACGAGCACCACGTCCCGGCCCCCGACCCGGTCGTGCACAACGCGCGCGGCCTCCAGCGCGGCGAGCGGGTACGCCTTCGCCTCGCCCCCCAGCTCGAGCCCGAGCACGCGCTCCTTCGCGGGCATGCGGCCGTCGACCGCCCCCGCCGGGAAGAGCGGCGCCGCCGACTCGCGGTCGAGGCGGGTGGCCGCGCCCTCGGCGTAGTCGCGCACATGGCCCGTGTCGAGCGAGACGACGCGCGTGCCGGGGTGGCGCTCCGCCCATTCGCGCCAGGTCGTGCGCAGGAGCGGCAGCGGCTCGAGCCGCACCCCGCTCGCCGCGAGCGGCCCCGCGATCGCCGCGCCGGCGACCGGGTCCCAGAGGCTCTTCGTGAGGTCGTCGTAGAGCAGGCGTCGCGAGCGGTAGACGAGGCCCGCCGTCCCGATCGTGTAGGCGGTGCCGCTGCTCGAGGTGGCGCGGTAGGCCGCCGCGCTCCCGCACGGCACGCAGAGGCTCACGATCACGTTCGTCCCGCCGACGCGGTCGCGCACGAGCGGGTGCCAGCCGAGGATGCGCTCGGGGTAGGCGCGCGCCTCGTCGTCGACGACGAGCCCGAAGACGACGTCGCCGGCGCCGAGGAAGCGCTCCTCGACGCGGTGCGCGGTGCGCGGCCCCACGAGCGGCGGCAGCTCGTCCGGCGCGACCTGGCCCCAGAGGAGCTCGTGCGGGCGCACGCGCTCGCCGAGCGCCTCGTTGACGAGCGATGGGAAGCGCGCGTCGACGAGGCTGAGGAGTCGCCCCTTCCACGTCGCGTAGCCGGGCGGCAGGGGGGGCCGCTGCTCCGCGAGCCAGGCGTACCAGGCGTGGGCGCCGGCGAGCTCGAGCCCGGTGATGCGCGCGAGCGCCTCGCGCACGAAGCGCTCCCACCCGACGTCGAGCGCGAGCATGTCGACGAGCGGGGCGACGAAGCGGCGGTCGCGGCTGAGCGCCATGCGCTCGATCGCGGCGACGACCTCGGGCCCCGGCGGGGTGCACGCGGCGGCCGCAGCGGGGCGTTCGTACCAGCAGACCGCGGCGCGCAGCGTCTGCTCGACGTCGGCGTCGGGGAGGTCGCGCGGCGGGGTGGGGGTCGGGGTGGCGGCGGCGACCTGCGCGCGCGGC
>VGNK01000091.1 GCA_016866055.1 Chloroflexota bacterium
GCAGCGCCGCAAGGCCCGCAGCGCGCTCACCCCGGCGACGGGCAGCGTCGACGCCTCCGCGAGGTCGATCGCGTCCGGGACGACCGCCACCTCGTCGACGTCGACCGCGCGGCGTTCCGCCCAGCCGCCCTGCGACGACATCGTGGTGGAGACGCGCGCGCCGACGGGCGGACCGTCGCCGCTCGCGGCGGCGCGCAGCACCACGCCCGAGGCGTCCCAGCCGGGAACGAAGCCCGGCGGCCGGGCGCGGGCGCCGTTCAGGTCGCCGTAGTTCAGCGCGATGTGCCGCACCGCGACGAGCAGCTGGCCGGCGCCGGGCTCCGGCTCGGGCGCCTCGCCGATGCGGAGCCCGGCGGGCGCACCCGGGTCGACGATCAGCGCTCGCATGATGGCCTCACCCTCCGCGCGGCACGCGCCCCATCAGGTAGAACTCGTCGTTCGGTCGCATCGCGCTGAGGTTCGCCATCCGGTTCGAGAGCGCGAACAGGGCCGTGATCGCGCCGATGTCCCAGATGTCCTCGTCGCTGAAGCCGTGCGCGCGCAGCGCCTCCAGATCGCCGTCGTCGACGCGGTGCGACTCGCGCGCGACGCGCAGCGCGAAGTCGAGCATCGCGCGCTGGCGCGGCGTGATCGGCGCGCGGCGGTAGTTCGTCGCGATCTGATCGGCGATGCGCGCGTCCTTCGCGAAGATGCGGAGGAGCGCCCCGTGCGCCACCACGCAGTAGAGGCAGTCGTTCGCGGCGCTCGTGGCGACCACGATCATCTCGCGCTCGGCCCTGGTGAGGCCGCTCTCGCGGCCCATCAGCGCGTCGTGGTAGGCGAGGAACGCGCGGAACTCGTCCGGACGGTGCGCGAGCACGAGGAAGACGTTCGGGACGAAGCCGGTGCGCTCCTGCACCTCGAGGATGCGCGCGCGCACGTCGTCGGGGAGGTCCTCGATCGAGGGGACGGGGAAGCGGCCGATCGGGTCGTCGCTCATCGGCGTCCTCCGCTCGCGCGACCTCAGAAGCTCGGGCCCTGACGGCCCAGCACGCCGAGCGCCCCCGCGATGTAGCCGAGGTGCTTGCTCGAGTGCGTGATCACCTTGCCGAGGATCCAGAGCCGCGGCCGCTCGCCCCACGGCACGACCCGCGTCACCACTTGCAGGGAGTCGTCCGACATCCGCGCCATGCGCGGCAGCACCGCGTCGAGCACGTCGCTCCCGTACCCCGCGAGGTCGGCCGCCGCCGGGAAGCGCATCGCCCACGCCTCCGCGGGCGCCATCGACGTCCCCTGCTCCACGCGCGGCAGGTTCCAGCGCCGGTCGAGCCCCCGCTGCAGCCAGACGGGCTGCTCGCGGTCGAACGCGAAGTGCACGAGGTTGTCGACCGTGCGGAAGATGTGCCAGGCGTCCCAGCCGATGGAGTTCGACGTCTCGTGCAGGCGGAAGTGCAGCTCGTCCGGCGAGAGCGGCGCGATCCCGTCGGCGACCTGCCGCAGCGCTTCCTCGGTGAAGTACGCGTGGTACGCCTGCGTCGTGTAGGCCACGGCTCCCTCCCTCCGCTCGGCGGCGCGGGCCCGGGGGTGCCGGGCGGCTCGCCCGGCGCTAGGCCTTCCCGCCCGCCTGCCGGTGCGCGAAGCGCGCGCTCTCCTCGACGCGCTCGAACCCGCGCCATCCGCCGAAGCGCTCGCGCAACGCCGCGGTGATCTCGCGCCCCGCCGTCGCCTCGTCCCGGCCCTCGGCGACCGTGCGCGCGGCGCCCGCGGCGAGCGCCTTGATGAACGCACGCGCCTCCACCAGCGCCGGCCGCTCCCCGACCGGTCCGTGCCCGGAGACGAAGCGCTCGGCCGGCAGCTCGAGCAGCCGCGCGTCGGTGTCGACCCAGTCGCGCACGTAGCCGTCGAGAACGAACGGCACGCCCCCGTCCTGCGCGACGTCGCCCGTGAAGAGCAGCCCGTCACCGGGCAGATGGATGTAGATGTCGCCGCTCGTGTGCGCGCGTCCGAGGTAGCGCAGCGCGATCTCGCGCCCGCCGAAGTGAAGCCGCAGCGACGTGTCGAAGGTGAGCGACGGGGGCGTGACGCGCACCGCGTCCACCTCCTTCGACCACGGCGCGTCCTGGCTCCGCGCACGCTCGCGCCACCAGGCCACGCGCTCGAGGTCGAGCATCTCGGCGCGGCAGTTCGCGTGCCCGACGATCGCCGAGTCGGGGAACTCCTCGTTCCCCCACGCGTGATCCCAGTGCGAGTGCGTGTCGATCACGTAGCGGATCGGCTTCGAGGAGAGCCGGCGCACGTCGCCGATCAGGTCGCGCGCGAACGACGGCACGCGCAGCGAGTCGATCACGATCACGCCCTCGTCGCCGACGATGATGCCGGCGTTCGTGAGCCCCTCGTGCAGCCGCGCGAAGACGCCGTTCGCGAGCTCGACGACCTGCGTGCGGGGCGTGGTGGTGGTCATGCGGTGCCTCCGTGTCCGGTCGAGTGGCCGCGGCGCGCCGTGGGATCAGCCGCCCTGTTCCGCGCAGCCTACGCGGTCCGGAGCGCCTGGATGTCCAGCTTCCGCATCCCGAGCATCGCGCGGGTCACGCGCCCCGCGCGCTCGCGGTCCGGGTCGCGCATCAGCTCCATCAGCGCGCTCGGCACGATCTGCCACGAGACGCCCCAGCGGTCCTTGAGCCACCCGCACAACTGCGGCTCGCCGCCCTCGCCGAGCCTGTCCCAGAGCCGGTCGATCTCGTCCTGGGTCTCGCACTCGACGAAGAGCGAGAACGCCTCGATGAACCGAAACTGCGGTCCGCCGTTGAGCACCAGCATGCGCTGCCCATCCAGCTCGAACGTGACGGTCATGACGCCGCCCTCGGGGCCGGGGCCCTCGGCCCCGTAGCGAGCAAGCTCGACGACCCGCGAGTTGGGGAAGAGCGACGTGTAGCGCGCGACGGTGTCCTCGGCCTGTCCGTCGAACCAGAGAAACGGGACGATCCTCAGCATCGGCGCCTCCCCCGGTGGGTCCGTGGAGCCTACCTCAGCGGCGAACGGACCTTGGCGACGGGGAACGAGGTCAGTTTGCCGGGCGTCGTTCCGGGCTCGCGGATCGCCGACCGCGCGCGCGGCACCTCTGATGCCGTCCCCGGCGTGGCGGCGCGCCTAGGCGTGCGGGTGGCCGTGCGCCGAGAGCGGCTCGAGCCCGTGCGCGCCGAGGGTCACGGCGTCGTTCAGGATCAGGCGGCTCTGCCCGTCGGCGATCGCGAGCCCGGCGTCCATCAGGATCGTGCGCGGCAGCACGTCGGAGACCATGCCGAGGTCGTGGGTGGCGACGAGGATCGTGAGCGGGAGGCGGTCGAGCAACTCGATCAGCTCGCGCCGCGAGCGCGGGTCGAGGCTCGCGGTGGGCTCGTCGAGCGCGAGGATCGGCGTGCCCATCGAGAGCACGGTCGCGATCGCGACGCGCCGCTTCTGGCCGAGGCTGAGCCGGTGCGGCACGCGGTCCTCGAAGCCCGCCATGCCGACCGCGCGCAGCGCCTCGCGCGAGCGCGCGAGCACCTCGTCCTCCGGCAGCCCCATGTGCAGCGGCCCGTAGGCGACGTCCTCGAGCACGGTGGCGGAGAAGAGCTGGTCGTCGGGGTTCGAGAAGAGGAGCCCGACGCGCGCGCGGATCAGGGGCGCGCTGCGCTCGCTCAGCTCCTCGCCGAACACGCGCACGGTGCCGCCGTGCGCGCGCAGGATGCCATTGAGGTTGAGCAGCAGCGTGGACTTCCCGGCGCCGTTCGGGCCGACCAGCGCGACCTTCTCCCCGGGCGCGACGCGGAAGGAGACGCCGCGCAGCGACGGCGTGCCGTCGGGGTAGGCGAAGCGCAGGTCGTCGACCTCGAGCGCCGCCATGCCCGACGCCGCGAGGCGCTCGATCCCCGGCGTGGCGCCGTTCGTCTTCATCGCAGGTACGCCGCCGCCTGCACGAGCGCGCCGTAGGCGACGAGCGCCGCGCCGAGCGCGAGGTCGGTGCGCGGGAGCGGCGGGTTGTGGAGGAAGCGGAGCTCGCCGTGGTAGCCGCGCGCCTGCATGGCCGCGTACACGCGCTCGCTGCGCTCGAGGCTGCGCACGAACAGCGAGCCCACCATGCGGCCCGCGACCCCCGCGCGCCAGGCGACCGAGCGCCCCGCGCGCGCGCCGGGGATCGTGGCGCTCCGGCTGTCGCGCGCGCGGATCATCCGCTGCGCCTCGTCGCCGACGACGTAGAGGTAGCGGTAGGCGAACGAGATCGTCGAGATGAGCAGCGCCGGCACGCGCAGGGAGCGGAGCGCGCGGAGCAGCTCCACCGCCGGCGTGGTCGCCACGAGGATCACGGCGGTGAGCACGGCGATCCAGGCGCGCGCCATGATCGTCGCGACCGCGCGGATGCCCTCGGCGGAGGCGGTCCAGCCGGTGAGCGGCAGCTCGAAGACCGGGTCGCCGGGGCGCGTGAAGACGAGCGGGATCGCGGTGGCGACGAACGGCAACGCGAGCAGGCTCCGGCGCAGCACGAGCGCGGCCCCGAGCCGGGAGAGCGCGACGAGCAGCGGGATCGGCGCGAAGAGCAGCGCGAGCGTGAGCCACTCGCCCTCGCGTGTGAACGTGACGGCGACGATGAAGCCGAGTGCGGCGGGGAGCTTCGCGCGCGCGTCGAGCCGGTGGAGGAGGCTCTCGCGCTCCTGGTAGCGGTCGAGGAACCCGGCGAGCGCGCTCACCGGCCACGCGTCCCGGCGCCGGGCGACCGCGCGACGTCTTCCTCCCGGGCGGCATCGCGGCGAGCGCGCGCCGCGCGCCGGCGCAGCAGCCAGCCCGCGCCGGCCGTCAACGCGACGATCACCACGACGCCGATCACGCCCGCGAACGCCGTCGAGAGCCGCTCGTCGCCCACGCCCGGCACGGAGTAGCCGGGGAGCGCGCGGTACGGCGCGTCCTGCGCGCGGTCCTCGAAGCCGAGCGTCCCGGCGACCCGCTGGAGCCCATCCGGCGCGCTCGACGCGACAAGCGCCGACGCCACGGCGACGACGACCGCGATCGCGATCCCGACGAGCACGAGGCGCCGCGCGGGCGTCATCGCGTCCTCCTACGCCCGCGTCGGCGCGGCGCCCGGGATCAGGTCCGGGCGCGTCGAGAGCACGAACGCGATCGCCGCCGCCGTGATCAGCCCCTCGCCGATCCCGATCAGCGCGTGCACGCCGACCATCGCCGGGAGCACCACGTTGAGCGGCGAGGTCCCGGAGAGCGCCAGCATGAACGCGGTCGCGATCGCGCCTGCCTCGACCGAGATCCACCCGGCGACGAAGGCGGCGCCGAGCAGCACGGGTCGCGAGTCGCGCGCGACGAGCCGCGGGATCCGGTACACGGCCCAGCCGACCGCGATCGTCACGATGCCCATGTTCAGGACGTTCGCGCCGAGCGCCGCGAGGCCCCCGTCCTGGAAGAGCAGCGCCTGCAGCCCGACGACCGCGGTCATGACGACGATCGCCGCCCACGGACCGAGCAGCACCACCGCGAGCGCGCCGCCGAGCAGGTGCCCGGAGGTGCCGCCGGCGACCGGGAAGTTCATCATCTGCGCGGCGAAGATGAACGCGGCCATCACCCCCATGAGCGGCACCGCGCGCTCCTCGAGCCGGCGGTTCGCGACGCGCACGGAGAGCGCGACCACCGCGACCGTCGCCACCCAGCCGGCCGCCGCCACCGGCGCCGACACGAAGCCGTCCGGGATGTGCAGCGCCGGCCCCGGCGCCAGCCCCGCGCCGGCGGCGATGCCCGTCGCGAACGACGGCGTCATCGCGTCGCTCGTTCGCGCTCGCCCTCGCGCGCCGCGCAGCCCTCGCAGAGCCCGCGCAGCGCGAGGTGCTGGACGCGCGTCGCGAACCCGAAGGCGCGCTTCGCCTCCCGCTCGACCGCGCGCGCCGACTCGAGCGCGACCTCCTGCGTCGCGCCGCAGCGGTCGCAGACGAGGTGGTGGTGCGACCCCTCGTCCCCGCTCCACTCGAAGCGCGCCTCTTCCTGCGCGCCGCGCACCGCGACGACGAGGCCGGCGCCCTCAAGCGCCTCGAGCGCGCGGTAGAGCGAGGACTTCGCGATGCCGGACGCCGCCGGGAACTCCTGCTGCGCGAGCGCCTCGATCTCCTCGACCGTGTGGTGGCCGCGGTGGTGGCGGAGCGTCGAGGAGACCACCGAGCGCGACACGGTGCGCCGCAGGCCCGCCGAGCGGATCGCCTGGTCGGAGTCGCGCGAACAGGACATGGTCCCCCACCTGCGAATGAGTGCAGTTGCGAGGATACCCGCCTTGTCCAGCCCGTCCCGGGGAGCACGCCGCGCAGCGGGCGCTCGCTGGCTCCCCGACCCCCGCGGCGGGCTGCGTCCAACTGTTATGGTCGATGAGCGAGGCGCACCGCGGGGCCGGTCGCCACAATCGGCTCGGCGCACTACATTCGCGCATGGCTCGGGTCGCAGGGGGGCGGGCAGGAGGCTCCGGTGGCGTTTGGTCGCAAGGCACTGCAGATCCCCTCCCCGGCGGAGGCGCTTCCCGGGCGGAGCGAGTCGATGCCGGTGCCGGAGGCGCACCTCGTGCTCGGCACACAGCTGCGGGGGCCCTGGCCGGAGGGTCACCGGTTCGCGATGTTCGGCATGGGCTGCTTCTGGGGGACCGAGAAGTTCCTCGCGCGGGTGCCCGGGGTCCACTCGAGCTTCGTCGGCTACTCCGGCGGCCACACGCCGAACCCGACCTACGAGGAGGTCTGCTCGGGCCTCACCGGGCACAACGAGGTCGCGGTCGTGGTCTACGACCCGGCGAAGGCCTCGTACGAGGACTTCCTCAAGGTGTTCTGGGAGAACCACGACCCGACGCAGTGGATGCGGCAGGGCAACGACATCGGGACGCAGTACCGCTCCGAGATCTACTGGTTCGACGAGGAGCAGCGGGAGGCGGCGCTGCGCTCGCGCGAGCGCTATCAGCGCGCGCTGCGCGAGGCGGGCTACGGCGAGATCGTCACGGAGATCGTGCCGGTGGGGCCGTTCTACTACGCGGAGCCGTACCACCAGCAGTACCTCGCGCGATTTCCGCGTGGCTACTGCAACCACGGCTTCTGCCAGGTCGCCTACGAGGCGGACGGCTCTCGGGTCTCGCCCGGCGCGCGGGCGGTGCTGCCCGCCGCGGACTGACCCCCACGACGCGCACCGAGCGCAGCAGGCGGCCCGCGCGGGCGGGGCGCGAGAGGTGGATGCGATGAGCGACGAGGGCGGCGTCCTGCTCGAGAAGCGTCACGGCCACGTGCTGCTGCTGACGATGAACCGCCCCGAGCGGCACCACGCGCTGAACCGCGAGCTGACGGCGGCGCTCGGCGCCGCGGTCGAGCGCGCCGAGCACGACCCCGATGTGCGCGTGATCGTGCTGACCGGCAGCGGCGAGCGGGCGTTCTGCGCAGGCGCGGACATGCTCGAGATGAGCGGGGTCGAGGCGAGCAGCCGCCCGGCGCCCGCGCCGAGCCGCGATGGGGGCACCGGTCGCTTTCTCACGACCCCGATCCCCGTGATCGCCGCGGTCAACGGCTACTGCTACGGGGGCGGCGCGAGCCTCGCGATCTCGTGCGACATCCGGCTCGCCTCGGAGAGCGCGACGTTCCGCCTGCCCGGGACGGAGTACGGGCTCGTCGTGGCGGCGGCGACGCTGCCGCGTCTGGTGGGGTCGTCGAAGGCGAAGGAACTGATCTTCACGGCGCGGCGCTTCACGGCAGCCGAGGCCCTCGCGTGGGGGCTCGTGAGCGCGGTCTACCCGCAGCCGGAGCTGCTGGCGGCGGCGCTCGCACTCGCGCAGGAGATCGCCGGCCACTCCGTGGCTGCGGTGCGCGGCTCCAAGCGCGTGATCGACGCGGCGACGCTCTCGAGCGCGGCGCTCGAACTGGAGGCGGAGACGAACCGGGCGCTCCGGGGCTCACCCGAGCAGTCGGAGCGCTTCCGCTCCGCGACGCGGCGGGTCACCGGGCGGTAGGCGCGGCGACGCGCGGGCGCGCCCGGGATCCGGCGAGCGGCGGGCGAGAGATCGCCGAGGGCAGCCGGCGCTCGGCGCGGCGACACGGCGGGCGTGAAGCCCGCCGCTCCCCGGACGCCGCTGGCTACTCGAGCCGCCGGTACGTGGGGGCGAGGAACCAGAGCGTCCCGGCGAGCACGAGCAGGCCGGCGGAGACGAGCCCCAGCGCGAGCTGCGCGCCGAGCGTCGCCGCGACGAGCGAGACCGCGAACACCCCCAGCGACTCGATCCCGTCCTCGACCTGCATGATGCTGCTCACGCGGCCACGGTACTCGTTCGTCGTGTGCGTCTGGATCAGGATGTTGTTCAGCGACTGGCGCCCGGACTGGCCGACCCCGAGCAGCAGCGCGACGGGCATGCTGAGCCAGAAGCGCGTCGAGCCCGAGAACATCGCGAGGCCGAGGCCGAAGACGGCGAGGCTCCCGATCAGCAGCCTGCCGCGCCCCCGGTCCGGCAGCGAGGCGATCACGAGCGAGCCCACGAGCGCGCCCACGGCGGTGGCGGCGAGCAGCGCCCCCATGCGGAGCGCGGTCTGGTCGGGGCTGGTGCTGAGCACGTCGTCCACGAAGCCGGGGAGCAGCCGCTGGTAGGGCATCGAGAGCATCCCGATGAAGACGTGCACGATCAGGAGCATCCGCAGCACGGGCTGCCGCTGCACGTAGCGGAGCGCGTCGCCGATGGCGCGCATCCCGCTGCGGTCCGGGCGCCTCGGGCGCGCGGTGGCGGCGGCGCCGCCGCCCGGCTCCGCAGCGGCGGCCTCGGCTGCGGAAGCGCGCGTGGCGCGCGGCTGCGGGACGCGGAACATCGTCACGACCGCGAGCACGTAGAGCGTCCCCATCAGCGCGTAGACCCAGCCGGCGTCGGTCGCGGCGAGCAGCACGCCCGCGAGCGCGGGCGCCGCTAGGCGCGTCGTGTTCATCGCGAAGACGCTGAGCGCGAAGGCGTTCGTGAGCCGCTCGAGGCCCACGATCTCCGGGATCAGCGCCTGCCGTGCCGGTTGCGTGAACGAGTTCGAGATCCCCTGCAGCACGGCCCCGATCACGAGGTGCTCGAAGCGCAGCCGCCCCGCGAAGAGCAGCGCGCCGATCGCGAAGGCGAGCAACGCGTTGAACGCCTGCCCCGCCTGCATCACCGAGCGACGGCTCGCGCGGTCGGCGACGACACCCCCCGAGAGCGCGAAGAAGAGGCGCGGCATCGAGTTCGCGAGCGCGACGCCCCCGAGCGCGGCGAACGAGCCCGTGATCTGGTAGGCGAGGAAACCGCGCACGACCTGCTGCATCTGCAGCGCCGACCAGTTCCCGGTCATCGAGACGAGGTACCAACGGAACGGCGGGACCTCGAGCAGCGAGTCGAACGTCCTCAGCCGGCGCGGCGGCCGCGGCGGCGCGGGCGGGGCGATGGAGGGCGAGGGCACCGTGACCGCGGGGCCGCCCCCCGCACCGTCGTCTGCCG
>VGNK01000092.1 GCA_016866055.1 Chloroflexota bacterium
TCCCGCCGTTCCGCGAGCGCCACCTGGCGCGCCTCGAGCTCCACGCGCCGCGCCTCGAGCGCCGCGAGCGCCTCCGTCGTCGCCACCTCCACCCGCGCCAGCTGCGTCGCGAGCGTCACCGCCCGCGTGCGCGCCGTGGCCTCGCGCCGTCCCGCGATCCCTCGCACCTCCGCGTACAGCCCGAGCCCGAGCAGCCGCGAGAGGATCTCGCGCCGCTCGCGCTGGTCCCCCTTCAGGAACGAGTCGAACTCACCCTGCGGCAGCAGCACCGTCTGCGTGAACGTCTGGTAGTCGAGCCCGAGGACCTTCGTGACCTGCTCCGTCACGTCGCGGGCGCGGTCCGCGAGCGGCACCCACTCGCCGCCCTCGTCCTCGCGCTCGAGCCGCGTCGCGACCGTCCCCGGCGCCCGGCGGCTCACGCGGTAGCGCCGCCCGCGCGTCGAGAACTCGAAGCGCACGCTCATCGCGCTGGCGCCGTGCGAGACGAGCTGCCGCGTCGACGACCCCACGCGGGGCACCTGCCCGTACAGCGCCCACGTGATTGCGTCGAGCAGCGACGACTTCCCCGCACCGGTGGCGCCGGTGATCGCGAAGAGCCGCCGCCCCTCGAAGTCGACGGCCGTCTCCTCGCGGAAGGCCGTGAAGCCCTTGAGCACGAGGCGCAGCGGTCTCATGCGAGCGCGACCGCCTCCTCCATCAGCTCGCGGAGGAGCGAGAGCAGCTCGGCGGCGGGCGCGGCACCGTGCTCGCCGCGGTAGTAGCGCACGAACAGCTCCTCCGGCGAGAGCGTGGCGAACTCGCTCTCCACGGCCTCGCCCACGGCGCGGTCGTACTCCAAGCGCACGTCGACGATCTGCGGCGCCGCCTCGCGGAGCCGCTGCGCGAGCCCGGGCTCGGGCGCGGTCACCTCGAGCACGGCGCGCGCGTACGCGTGCGGCGCCTCCGCGGCGGCGGCAAGCACCGCCTCCGCGCTGCCGCGCCACTCAACGAGCGGGCGGCCCTTCGTGAGCGGCACCGCGCGCAGCTCCGCGGGTCGCCCGGGGCGCGCGTCCACGATGCGCACGATCTTCTGCTGGTCGCGTTCACCGAAGTCGAGCTGCAGCAGCGAGCCCGCGTACGCGGTGGGCGCGGGCGCGTCCGCGATCACCTGCGGCTGGTGCACGTGCCCGAGCGCGAGGTACTGCGGCGTCGACGGCAGGCTCTGCGGCGAGACCGCGTACGCCTGCTCGATGTGCAGCCGCCGCTCGGAGCCGTCCACCGCGGCAACCACCGCGCCGTCCACGAGCACGTGCCCCGCGAGCAGGTGGATGCGCCGCACGGTGAAGCCCGCGACCATCCGCGCGTATACCGCGGTGACGCGGTCGTGGTACGCCTTGCGCGACTCTGCCTCGTCGAGCCCCACCTCGAGCGCGTCGAGCACCCGGCCGTCCGGCACCCAGGGGATCGCCGCGACCTCCGCCACCTCGTCGCCGCGCGCGAACGTCACGATGCCGCCCTCGCGCGGCGGGAGGATCACCTCGGACTGCACGCGCACGCCGACGAGCTCGGAGAGCCGGCCCATCGCCTCGAGCCGGCGTGCGGAGTCGTGGTTGCCGGCGAGCAGCAGCACCTCGATCCCCGCGCCCACGAACTCGCGCAGCGCCTCGAAGAGCAGCCGCTCGGATCCCGGCCCCGGCGAGGCGCTGTCGAAGACGTCGCCCGCGACAATCACCACGTCGACGCGCTCCTGCCGCGCGACGTCGATCATCTCGACCAGCACCTCGTGCATCTCCTCGGCGCGCGATCGGCCGCGCAGCGTGCGCCCGAGGTGCCAGTCGGCGGTGTGCAGGAAGCGCACGCCGCTAGTCCTCGAACCGCCGCGCACCGCCCGCGGCCGGCGCCGCGAAGCGCCGCTCGACGACGGCCGCGGCGTCGGGTGTGCCTGTGCCGTTCGTCGCTGCCTCGCCGACCTCCTGCTTGCGCGTCGCCCACGAGGGGTGCGGGAACTGCACGAGCAACGGCACCGGGATCTCCGGCTGCGCGACGATCATCGAGCCGGGCTTGAGCAGCCCCGCGCGCTCGCGCATCGCCGCCCCGAGGAAGCGGTACTCGCCGCGCTGCGCCTCGGCGGTGTCGAGCCGCCCGACGACGCGGAACGCGGAGTTCGCGATGATGCGCGGCTCCACCTCGCTCGCGGTTTGCTGCGCGCCGATCAGGATCACGCCGAGCGAGCGACCGCGCTCCGCGATGTCGAGCAGCACGCCCTTGATCGGACTCTCCCCCTCGCGCGGTGCGTACTTGTTCAGCTCGTCGATCACGACGAAGAGCGGCGGCGGCCGCTCCGCCCCCGCGCGCGACTCCCGCGCCTCAAGCTGCTCGCGCAGCACCGCGCCGACGACGAAGCGCTGCGCGCGGTCGTGGAGCCGGTGGATGTCGACCACCGTCACCTGCCGGTCGAGCGCGATCGCATGGCCGGTGGCGGCGGCCTTGCGCACGAACGCCTCGCCGCGCACGAGGTGCCCCACGTGCGGCGCCGCCGCGCGCAGCCGGCGCATGAACGCGCGCACGGTGCCGACGGACGCCGAGCCGCTCCCGGTGCCGTTCCAGCGATCGGCGAGCTCGGAGTCGGGATCGACGTGTGACTCGATCGCGTCGACCAGCTCGTCGAAGGTCGTCACCGCCACGCCGTCGATCTCGACGTCGGCGCTCCCCGGCGTGCTGAGGCGCGCGATGCGGCGCAGCCGCGCCTCGACCGCGTCGACCACGTAGCCGACCTGCGAGCGGTCGTGATCGCCGTCGACGAAGAGGAACTGGATGAGGCTGCGCTCGCAAAACTCGCGGAGCGTCCAGCAGAACGCGGCGACCCCTTCCTGGCGCGAGCCGGTGTCCGGCAGCGGCAGCTCGCCGCGGCGGGCCGGCGCGAAGAAGGCAACCGAGCCGAAGGCGCCGGCCGGCAGCCCGAGCGTCTCGTAGGCCGCGCGGGCGTCGCGGTCGGCGGCGAGCCGGCGGTTGGGGCGGTCGAGGAAGAGGAGATCCTCCCCCTTCACGTTGAAGATCAGCGCGCGCGCGTTCGCCGCGCGGTCGCCCAGCACGCCGCCCTCGAACAGCGCGTAGAGGAGGAACGTCGCGTACGAGGTCTTCGTGGCGACGCCGGAGACGCCCGAGATGTTCACGTGCGCGCCGCGCGTGCCGTCGAGGAACTCGAGGTTGCCGTGGACCGGCTCGCCGCTGCGCGCGAGGCCGAGCGGCAGGCGCTCCTGCATCGCGTCGAAGTAGAGCGCGGTGCTGCGCAGCGCGCCCTGCGCGAGCGAGACCGGCCGCCCGGGCATCGGCGGCACGAAGATCTCGGGCTCGACGCGCGTGACCGCGACGTGCGCGGCGACCACGGTCTGCGCGGGGAGCACGCCCTCGTTCGTGAGCGCGACGTCCGAGGTGAGCGTGACGCCCTCCTGCCGCGCCGTGACCTCGTCGACGACGCCGAAGACGTCGATCGCGCGCCCGTCCGGGAGCGCCGTGCGCACGTGCACGACGTCGTCGAGCTCGAGGTAGCGCTCCGGGTCGACGAGCACGGAGAAGCCGAGCGGCGAGGCGGCGGCGTCCTCGGTGCCGAGCACGAGGCCGCGGTGGGCGTCGTCGTGGCGGGGGCCCTCGTCGCCGGGGCCGGCGTGGTCGCGGTCGCTCCGACGGTTGCGCGGGCTGCGGGGATCGCGGGTCATCGGAAGACCTCCTCGCGGACCGGCCGGGCGATCGCCTGGGTGAGCAGGCGGCGGATGAGCAGGCGGTCGCCGAGCAGGTGGGTGAGCCGCGCCTCGAGCGCGGCGACGGGGGTGAGGTTGTGCGGCGCGCGCGGGTCGCGCGCGGGGGACGACGCGAGGCGTGGGAGCAGCGCGGCGGTCTCGTCGGCGAGCCGGGCCGCGTCGGCGAGCGGCAGCGCGCCGCTCGTCTCGAGTCGCATCACGCCGCCGAGCGGGTGGAAGTGGACGTCGAGGTCGGCCACGCGCAGGAACCACGAGAAGCGGCCGTCGCCGGCCGCAGACCCGTTCACCTCGAGCGCGGGGACGTGAAACAGCGGCGTGCGCTCGCCGGCTCGAAGCGTCGGCAGCAACTCGAGCTCCGCGCGGCCGACGTACCACTGCTGGATGCGCTTGATGTAGCCGACCACGCGGCGGCCGGGCGAGCGGAGCGAGCGCAGCGGGCCGTCGACGAGCGTGAGCGCGGACTCGTCGCGCGAAAGCTCTTCGGCGAGCTTCGCCTCCTCGTCGAGCATCGACTGGTTGAGGCGCGCGACGAGCGCGTTCGCGGTGGAGGCGCGTCGCACGCGCTCCGCGCGGAACGCGAGCCGCGCGCGGCCGGCGGCGACCTCGAGGTCGGGCGGGGCGACGCCGTCGACCGCGTCCGCCCCCGACCCGCTGTGGAAGTAGCGGCGCTCGACGCGGATGCGCTCCTCGAGGATGCGCGCGGGCGCGCCGCTCGCCGCGCCGAACGGGCCCGCGCGCACCGCGCCCACGGCGAAGGAGCCGAAGAGCCCGAAGACCGGCGTGCCGTCGGGCGCGTCGTCCATCGCGTGCGCCTCGGCGCGGCGCACGCCGTCCACGATCAACACCGGCGGCAGCGCGCGCACCTCCGGCGTGACCGGCGCCCAGACGCCCCGCTCGACGGTCGTGTCGGGCGGGCCGGCCTCGGCCACCGCTTCGGCGTCCGCGTCGAACTGCATCGCGGTGCCGTACTCGGGCTGCCAGGGAAGCAGGCGAACGGGCATCGACGCGCCTCGTGCTCGGGGAGACCGGGGGAGTATTGCAGAGCGCCGATCCGAACACAAGTTCGCACACCCGCGCAGCGGATCAGCCGAGATTGTACCGCCCCGCGGAGCTGGCCGATCAGGTCACGGCTACGCGAAGAGGCCGATCAGGCGGGTGACCAGCGAGAGCGACACCGCCGGCCCGCCCACCAGGAAGCTCTTCGCGGCGGCCATGTTGTCCTCGAAGAGCGCGGCGAGCGCCGATCCGCGCACCGCCTCGACGAGCGCGCTCGCCACGAGGTAGGCCGGGTAGGCGAACGGGATGAGCACGAGCGTGTGGCCGGCGGCGTACACCACGAACAGCGGCGCGAGCGCGAGCGGCGTCCCCGGGTTCCGGCTGGAGGCGAGGCCGGTGGCGAACAGCCCGGCCACGACGCCGAGGAACGTGAAGTTGCCCGCGATGAAGCGGAAGAGGTTGGCCGAGATCATCTCGGCGTCGAGCGCGAAGGCCTTGAGCATGGTGGTGCGGGCGAGGAAGCCGAGCCTGAGGCCGTAGAACCCGACGAGCTGGAGCGCGAACGCGAGGCGCGCGTCCCACGACCCCTGCGCCCAGGCGAGCAGCGCGGCCGCCGCGAGCACGACCGCGTACCGAAGCATGACTCCGTCTCCTCGCCCGTGTCGCTTCGGCTCGCCGGGACGCTAGCACGGCCGCAGGCGCACGCGTCGCGCGCGCGGGCGGCGCCGCGTAGCCTCGCGCGCATGGGCGCCTCGCACCCCGAGGAGCTGTTCGAGGCCGGCGCCGACCGCGTGCGCTACGTGCGCCGCATGTTCGGCGAGATCTCGGGGCGCTACGACCTCGTGAACCGGGTGATGACGCTCGGGCGGGACCAGTCGTGGCGCCGGCTCGCGGCGCGCGAGCTCGTCCGCCCGGGCGACCGCGTCGTCGACGTGGGCTGCGGCACCGGCGACCTCGCGTTCGCGTGCTTGGACGCCGGGGCCGACGCGGTGATCGGCGTCGACTTCGCGCGGCCGATGCTCTCGCTCGCGCAGGCGAAGGCGGCGCGACGCACGGCGCGCGCGGGCGCCGGCCGCTCCGCGTGGCTCCTCGCCGACGGCACGCGTCTCCCGCTCCCCGACGCGAGCGTCGACGCGTGGTGCTCCGCGTTCGTCGTGCGCAACATCCCCGACCTCGACGCCGCGCTCGCCGAGGCACGCCGCGTGCTCCGCCCCCAGGGGCGCCTCGCGATCCTCGAGGTGCCACGCATGGAGCGCGGCTGGGTGCGCCCGTTCGCGCGCGTGCACTTCCGCCGCGTCGTCCCGCTCGTCGGTCGCGCGATCTCGGGGCACGCGACCGCCTACCGCTACCTGCCGGTGTCGGTCGACCACTTCCTGGCGCCAAGCGAGCTCACCGGGCGGCTGCGTGCCGCCGGGTTCCGCGTGCGCGCCGTCCGCATGCTCATGCTCGGCACCGTCGCGCTGCACGTCGCGGAGCGCGTCGCGGAGTGACGCGGGCGTCCGCTCCCCTCGGCGAGCGGCGCGGGATGCGCGCGCAGGGAGCGGCGCGCCGCGTTCAGGGCGCGCTACTGCAGGAACCGCTCCCCGAGCGGCTCGCGCGGCACGTCGCCGTCTGCGTTCACCATGTGGTGCGCGAGCGGACCGAGGCGCGCGAGCAACTCCGACGCGAGCGCCTCCTCGACGCCCTCCTCGCGCAGCGCCTGCGCAAAGAGGCGCAGCCAGCGGCCGGCGGCGCGCTCGTCGATCACGAACGGGAAGTGCCGCAGGCGCAGTCGCGGGTGGCCGTACAGGCGGCTGTAGCGGGGCTCGCCTCCGAGCCACTGCTCCATGAAAAGGGTCTGCTTCTCCCGCCCGGGCGTGAGGTCCGCCGGGAAGATCGGACGCAGGATCGGGTCGCCCTCGACGAGCGAGTAGAAGCGCGCCACGATGCGCTCCACCGCGCCGCGGCCTCCGAGGCGCTCGAAGAGCGAGGGGCCGCCGTCCGGCTCGCCGGCGATCGGGAGCGCCTCCGCGGCGCGAGGGACGCCGCTCGCTCCGGGTTCGTTCGGGTCGGGCATGGACTCAGTATCGCATCGCGCAGCTCAGCGACCCCCGGCCGACGGCTCCGCAGGTGACGCGGCGGCGCGGGACTCGAAGCCGGGGCAGCGACGCACCGGCAGCACGGGGTAGCGCGCGTATCGTGGGTCGGCGTCCGACCGCCCGCAGCGCAGGAAGAGCGAGCCGCGTGCGCTCTCGACGCGCCGCATCCACGCGCACGATCCGCACAGGCCGGGGTCGACGCCGGGCACGAGCACAGTCTAGGAGGCGGGCCGCGCGACGGCTGCTAGGATCGGCGGCCCGTCGGGCGGCGGTGTGAGGAGAGCGGCGACGATGCGCGCGCGAATCCGGGCGATCATGCCCTACGAACTGCACGGCACGCGCTACTACCAGATCGTCTTCGTGCCCGAGGGTCAGCAGCGCCCGCAGCAGGCGCGGCTCTCGCACGACATGGTGCTGGGCGACCCGCAGCCGGGCGACCTGGTCGACGTCCACGCCATCCTCGGCATCGTCGATCGCGTGCAGCGCCTCGACGAGGGCGCGGCCGCGGAACGCGAGTCGTGACCCCGCCCCCGAGCGGCGTGATCCGGGGCACGGACCGTTGCCCGCCGCGCGCGCAGGATGCGCGGGACCGAGGGTCGGAGAGGAGCCGGTGGCCGGTGACGAGCGACGCGACGGAGACCCCGCCGACCCAGCGCACGCCCGAGAGCGACGACTTCCCCACGGGCCCCGCGGTCGGCGAGGCGCTGCCCGACTTCACGCTCCTCGATCAGCACGGCCGGTCGGTCAACTTCGGCCGAGCGCGTGCCGGGCGACGCGCGCTCGTCGTCTTCCAGCGCTCCGCGCGGTGGTGACCGTACTGCCGCACGCAGCTCGTGCAGCTGCAGCAGCACCTCCCCGAGCTCGAGGCCGCGGGCATCGCGCTCTTCGCGATCATGTACGACCCGCAGGAGGCGCTCGCAGCGTTCGCCGAGGAGCAGGGGATCACCTACCCGCTGCTGTCCGACCCCCGTTCGGAGGCCATCGAGCGGTTCGGGATCCTGAACACGCTGGTCCGTCCGGACGAGGCCGTGCACGGCATCCCGTACCCGGGCTCGTACGTGACGGATGAGCGCGGCGTCGTGGTCGAGAAGATCTTCCACCGGCGCTACCAGGTCCGGGACGACGTCGAGTCGGTGCTCCACCGCAGCTTCGGCGTGGCCCTCGACCCGGCGGGGTTGCCGATGGCGGCGGACGAGTCCCCCGGCGCACGCGTCTCCGCGACGCTGGGATCGAGCGAGCTCGTCTTCCACCGGCGGGCCACGCTGTTCGTGCGGCTCGAGGTCGACCCCGGCCTGCACGTCTACGGCGCGCCGGTGCCGGAGGGGTACTTCGCGACAGAGGTGACGGTCGCCGGCCCGGAGGGGCTGATCGTGGAGCCCGCGGTCTACCCGCCGACGCATCCGCTGCGCATCGACGCGATCGGCGAAACGTTCCGGGTGTTCGAGGGCGACGTCGAGATCGCGGTGCCGCTGATCGCGAACATCCGCGACGTGGAGCGCGTGCCGATCGAGGTCGCGGTGCAGTACCAGGCCTGCGACGACCGGCAGTGCTTCCTCCCGCAGCGCCGGACGCTGCGCCTCGAGGTGCCGCTGGGGTCGCTCGTGCGGGCGCGTCCACGCGCCTGACGCCTCTGCCCGGGCGCCGGGCTGCGGGGCGTCGCGGACGACGATGCGGGAAGGCCCTGAGCCCCGCTCCGGAGCGGGGCTCGCGGGCTCGGGCCGGGGTCGTTACAATGGGCACAATGACTCATCTCCCCGCGCCGCGACGGCGCGGACACCGGACACCCGGTCACGTATCCCCTGCCCGTTCCGAAGCCCAGGGCAGCCGCGTCCTGTGAGCCCCCTGCGCAACTTCATCGGGCGCATCGCGAAGCGACGGCCGGCGACCGAGCAGGCACCCGCCGAGGCGGCGGGCGCGCGCGGTCGCGGCCGGCGCGGATCGTCGCCCGCAGAGCCGTCTCGGGAGTCGGGGCAGCGATCGCGCGGGCGCGGCGAGCGCAGCGGCGGGGACACGGCGAACCGAGCGCCCGCCGGTGGCACGCGGGGAGCGCAGGGCTCCACGCAGAGCGCGACGCAGAGCAGTGGCGCCGCGCCGTCTCGCCGGCGCTCGCAGCCCACCGATGCCCCGGCCGAGGGTCCGCGTGGTTACTCCTGGGGCAAGAAGGTCGGCGACGACGATGAGGCGCGCCGCAAGCTCGACGACCGCCGGCGCTCACGCAACCGTGGCCGCGGCCGCTACCGCCCGCTCGGGAAGCTCGACCAGCCACTGCCCGAGGACATCGCCTTCCGCGCCGCCGACGAGGGGGGCGACCGCACGATCCTCCCCGCGCGACGTCGACGGCCGAAGGGGCTGCGCACGACGGAGCGCGTGCTCGTCGGCGGCGCCCGGCTGATCACCGGCATCGTCCGCCGCCCCGTTGACAGCGAGTACACGCCGACGCCGCCCGCTCCCGCGCCGCCGGTGGAGTTCGAGTTCGCTGACGAGGCGCCGCGCCCCAGCGCGGCGCGTAGCGCCCCGGCCCCGGCCCCGGTCCCGGCTCCCGCCGCCGACGCCGACGGGGAGCCC
>VGNK01000093.1 GCA_016866055.1 Chloroflexota bacterium
GCGCGGCCCCCGGCCCGCGCCCGCGCGGCCCCCGGCGGCCGCGACCCGCCGTCCGCCTAGCCGATCCCCGGCCCGCGCCCGCTCTTCACCACGCGCCCGAGCGTCGACGGGAAGCGAGTGAACACCTCGTCCACCGTCCACTTCTCGCCCGACGAGAAGATGCGCGCCTCCACCATCGGGATCGTGAAGACGCCGATCTCGTTGCCGCCGACGAGGAAGTCGCGGCCGTTGATCTCCTGCGCCTCGTCCGAGGCGAGGAACGCGACCAGCGTCCCCACGACGTTGGGGTCGAGCTGCGTGATGTTCATCCCGTCGCCGGCGCGCTGCTCGCCGCGCGCCGCGGCCGCCCGCGCGGCCGCCTCCATCTCCGGCGAGATCGTCATGCGCGTCGCCGCGCGCGGCCGCACCGCATTCGCCGTGCAGTTGTAGCGGCCCATCGCGGTCGCGAGCGACCGCGTGAGCCCGACGATCCCCTCCTTCGCCGCGCCGTAGTTCGGCTGGCCGGGGCTGCCGAGCCCCGCCTCGGAGCTCGTGTTGATGAAGCGGCCGCTGCGCTGCTGGCGGAACACCACCGCCGCGTGCTTGCAGATGTTGAACGTGCCCTTGAGGTGGACCGCGATCACCGCGTCCCACTCCTCCTCGGTCATGTTGAAGATCATGCGGTCGCGCAGGATCCCGGCGTTGTTCACGACGATGTCGAGCCGGCCGTACGTGTCCAGCGCCTGGCGGATGATCTCCGCGCTCGACTCGTGGTGCGTGATGTCCATCGTGTTCGCGACCGCGCGGCCGCCGGCCGCCTCGATCTCACGCACGACGTCGTGTGCCGGTCCCTCCTCATTCCCCTCGCCGGCGGTGGAGGTGCCGAGGTCGTTCACGACGACCGCCGCCCCCTCCGACGCCAGCGCGAGCGCCTCGCCGCGGCCGATCCCGCGGCCGCCGCCCGTCACGATCGCCACCTTGCCCTCGAGGCGGTTGCCCATGGTTCGCCGTCCCTCCGTTGCGCGTGTGCCCTCGACCGCGGCGGCGCCCGCGCGGCCGGCCGCGCGGGGAAGCGTACCGGCGTCTCCGCGCAGCCGCAGCGGCGGGGGCACGAAGTGCGCCGGCGGGCTGCTCCCGGGGACTGGGGTCAGGATGCAAGGTGCGAAGGCGCTCCCGCGCGGGACTTCGCCAGTTGCACCGGCGGTCGGTGCGCTCGTGGCCGCTCGCCGCCGGCGCGGCGGCTCAGCCGCCCGGCACGAGCGTCGCGAGGTAGAGCATCGCCTTCGCGATCGGCACCGGTCGCGCGTAGCGCTCCGACTCGTACGACTCGAGCGTCCCCAGCCGCAACCCCGTCCCCTCGAACAGCAGCCGCAGGTCCGCAGGCGAGCAGCAGCGCACCACCTGCGCGACCGCCTCCACCCCGCGCCCCTCGGGCCACTGCCGGTAGCGCAGCGCGCACGCCTCGCCGTTGAAGTCGAAGCGTCCGTGCAGCCCGTGGAACTCGTCGGCCTCCCCCGAGTGCGCCGCCCAGTACCAGGGCGTCATCACGTCCACGAGCGCGCAGCCGGCCGGCTTCAGCCAGTCGGCCACCCGCCCGAGCAGGAAGCGCTGCTCCTCGTCCGAGCCGATGCCAAAGCCGTCGAAGTAGCAGACCGCGTCGAAGCGCCCCTCGAGCTCCACCGAGTAGAAGTCGTCCTCGACCACGGTCAGCGACCCCTCGGGGAGTTTGCCCGCCCACCAGCGCAGCTGCTCGGCCGCCGCCGCCGTGAACTCGACCGCGACGACCTCGTGGCCGCGCTCGGCGAGCGCCGCGGCGGTGTAGCCGCCGCCCGCGCCGAGCTCGAGCACGCGCTTCGGCCCCGGCCCCGCGTGGCGCGCGACCGCCGCCGCGCGCCGCCAGTGGTGCGGGCCGATGTCGTTCACCGTGACGTCCGGCGAGCAGAAGTCGCCCGCGGCGTTCAGCCACGAGACGAGCGTCGTGTAGATCTCGCGCGGGCGCTCCATCGACCCCCTCCCGCGGCCCCCCGCGCGCGCCGGTCCCGCGCGCGTTGCCCGCCCGTTCCGGGCGAGCCTAGACTCGCCGGCATGCGAATGTCTCGCCTCTTCGGCCGCACCCTGCGCGAGGTCCCCGGCGACGCCGAGACCGCCTCGCACGCGCTGCTGCTCCGCGGCGGCTACATCGACCAGCTGATGGCCGGCGTCTACTCCTACCTGCCGCTCGGCTGGCGCGTCGAGCGCAAGGTCGAGCGCATCATCCGCGAGGAGATGGACGCCGCCGGCGGGCAGGAGGTGCGCCTCCCCGTCATCCAGCCGATCGAGCTCTGGGAGCGCACCGGCCGCAAGCAGGCGATGGGCGACGTGCTCTTCCAGCTGATCGACCGCCGCGAGCGCCCGCTCGCGCTCGGGCCCACCCACGAGGAGGTGGTGACGCAGCTCTTCGACCGCCACGCCTCCTCGTACCGCGACCTGCCGGTGACGCTCTACCAGATCCAGACGAAGTTCCGCGACGAGGCGCGCCCGCGCGGCGGGCTGGTGCGCGTGCGCGAGTTCACGATGAAGGACGCCTACTCCTTCGACGTCGACGAGCGCGGCCTCGACGCCTCCTACGACGCGATGTTCCACGCCTACCGCCGCATCTTCGCGCGCTGCGGCGTCCCCACGGTCGCCGTCGAGGCCGACTCCGGCGCGATCGGCGGCAAGGGCTCGCAGGAGTTCATCTTCGTCACCGACACCGGCGACGACACGATCGTCGTCTGCGACGCCTGCGACTACGCCGCGAACACCGAGAAGGCCGAGTTCGTGCGCCCGCCCGCCGCCGCGGAGGAGCCGCTCCCGCTCGAGCCCGTCGCCACGCCCGGGATCACGACGATCGAGGACCTCGCGCGCTTCCTCGGGATCGACCCCGCGCGCACCGCGAAGGCGGTCCTCTTCGTGGCCAAGGCGAAGGACGGCGCGCCCGAGCATCCGGTGTTCGCGGTCGTGCGCGGCGACCTCGCCGTCAACGAGGTGAAGCTCGTGAACGCGCTCGGCGGGCGCGAGATCCGGCCGATGCTCGACGCCGAGGTCGCCGAGCACGGGCTCGTCGCCGGCTACGCCTCGCCGATCGACGCGCCGCGCCACGTGCACGTGATCGCCGACCTCTCGATCCCGGCGTCGCCGAACCTCGTCGCCGGCGCGAACCGCGTGGGGGAGCACCTGCGCAACGTGAACCACGGGCGCGACTGGAGCGCCGCGACGGTCGCCGACATCGCGCTCGCGCGCGACGAGCACCGCTGCCCGCGCTGCGAGGGCGGGACGCTGCGCACGGCGCGCGGGATCGAGATGGGGCACGTCTTCCGACTCGGCACCACGTACACGAAGCCGATGGAGGCGCGCGTGCTCGCCGCCGACGGGAAGCCCGTGACGCCGGTCATGGGCTGTTACGGGATCGGGCTCGGGCGCATCGTGGCGGCGGCGGTGGAGGCGCACCACGACGAGCAGGGTGTGGCGTGGCCGGCCTCGATCGCGCCGTACGACGTGCACCTGGTGGGGCTCGCGCTCGACCGCGACGCGGCCGTGCGCGAGGACGCCGAGCGGCTCTACGCGGAGCTGACGGAGGCGGGGCTCGAGGTGCTCTACGACGACCGCGAGGAGTCGCCCGGGGTGAAGTTCAACGACGCCGACCTGCTCGGGATGCCGCTGCGGCTCACGGTGTCGAGCCGCAACCTGAAGGGGGGCGCGGTCGAGCTGCAGCGCCGCGCCGGGGGCGCGGCGGAGACGGTCGCGCGCGCCGACGCGGTCGCGCGCGTGCGCGCGCTGCGCGAGGAGATGATGGGGGCGCTGATCTAGCGCTCCTGGGCGGCCTCCTTGGGCGAGGTCGCCAGCACGCGCGCGCCCACGGCGTTCGCGATCCCCGCGATCAAGGCAATCACGAACACGCCCTCGCGGACCGACATTCGCACAGTGCCCTCCCCTCCCTCGATCGTGACGAACGGCAGGGGCCCCAGCGCGAGGCGGACGTCACCCCAGCCGGATCCGTTCACGCTGAGCCCGAGGGCGGCCGCGAGCGTGAGCTCCACGACCAGTGCCACCACGAAGCCCAGCAGCCCGGCACGCAGCGTGCGCACGTCCCCTCCCATCTCCTCAGGCGGTCGCGATTCGACGGCCATCGCCGAACAGCACGGTGAGCGTGACCAGTTGCGCAAGGAACGGGGTAGTGGCCAGCGCCAGCCACCCCATCCCGGCAATCGCTGCGATCGCGAGCAGGGTGATCCCGAGCGCTGCCGACAGCAGCGCCCCGCTCGCGTGCACCCGCACCCCACCGGCGTCTCGCGTATGCACGACGGCGACGGCGAGACCCCTCACGCGCAGAAAGCACCCGGCGCCGCGTGAAGCGACCGCGGCCGCATGCCCGACCTCGTGTGCAACCGTCGCTCCGAACAGCGCCGGCACGAGCACGAGCACGGCCAGCGGTGAGTCGTCCGCCAGCACCAGCAGCGTCGACACCAGCGTGAGTGCCAACCACCACCATCCGAGACCGATCAGCACACCGCGCGCGATGTCGGTCACCATCGTGACGGGCGAGCCGCGCCGAAGCGGAAACCGGCGCGGTTGGGCGCGGGGCGGCTGGTGAGTGACGACACTCAGCATCGCGGCGCGCAGGCCGCGTGGCCAGGTGCGCCAGGGAGCCCCGGGGCGCTCGGTCAGCAGCATCGCCTCGCTGAGCTGAGCAACGAACGCGTCCACGTCGCGCCGCGCGCGCTCACGATCGAGGTGCCAGCGCGCGCTGAGCGCGCCCGCGACCTCCGTCACCGTGAAGCCGCGGTCGAGGAGCGCGACCACGAGCGCCCCCGTCGGTGAGATGGGGTGCGAGAGGCGAAGCGCCTCGTCGTGCAGCTCGGCGCCGTACAGCCGCACGCCGCGAGGGATCGCGAACCGCCTTCGGTCCGTCAACGTGACCGGCTCCGAACTCTCGCACAGGTCGTCCACGCCAACGCGAGCAGGACGGCAGAGGTCACGGCGGTCGCCAGCCATGAGTGCAGCGCGGCGTCAAGGCGACCGTGTGCAGCCACCGCAGCGCTCAAGAGCGCGAAGTAGGCGAGCGCCTGCGCGAACTGCTGCCCGATCGCGCGATCGGCCCAGGGGATGATGAACCCGGAGATCGCCGCCGCGGACGCGCTCGCGGTGAGCATCATGACCAGGACCGCGGCGGCGGGCGACCCGAGGAGCAGGATGAGCGCCAACGCCGGCGACGCGAGGCCCAGCACGGTCGCGTTCGCCCCGGACCACCAGCGCGGCCCGGGAGCGCGAGCGGGGGCGGGCAGCATCCGCCAGAGCCAGAGACCGTCGCTGAATGCGCCCGAGATGACGAGGGCGACCTGCGCGCTCATCACCACCGCACACAGCGCGGCGAGCATCGACATGCCCGTCCCGGCGTCCAGCAACCGATCGAGCACCAGCAGGGCGGCTGCGACGCAGACGGGCGCCAGCGCGGCGAAGCGCAGACGCCGATCGCGCGCGATCGTGGCGACCCACCACCAGGCTCGTCCGAGGCGGTGACCCCACCCGCTGCCGAAGCGGGCAGCCGCTCCGCTTCGACCGCGGGCGACGTCCGCGAGCGAGCCGGCGCGCACCCAGAGGAGAAACGATGCCGTCGCCAGGGCCGTCGCGGCGAGGCCCGACAGCCAGATCGGCGGGGGGCTGCCTGCGGAGGTCGGGAGCAGTGCGCCCCCGGAGAGCCACGGCGGCCTGCCCAGGGCCACGCCCGGTGCAGCGGCGATCGCCGCCAACAACACCCCGAGACCTGTGACGGTCCACCTCGACGTCGCTCGACCGCGTCCCAGCGATGCGCACGCCTCGGCAATCCCCGCGCCGGCGGTCGCCGACCAGACGAGGACGATCGCCGAGACGAACGCCCATCCGACGGCGAGCTCGACATCGAGCGCGACGTACATCGCGCCGAGCAGCAAGGACAGGGGGAGCGTCGCGAGCGCCCAGCCGATCGCGAGAGGCACGGCTGTCACCCCGAGGAACATCTCGGCCCGCGACAGCGGGAGGAGCTGGAGCTGTTCGTCGAAGTCCGCGAATCGCGGCACGACGCGACTCGATGCCAGCCCCAGGAGCGCGGCGGCGGCGATCACGATCACGGTTGCGACCACGCCGGCGATCGGCGCCGCGTCGGCGGCTCGGCCCGTCGCAGTCCCGACTCGGGCGGCCGGCACCGTCAGGACGGCCACGGCCAACGCGAACACGATGGGCAGCGCGGGGTGCCCGCGCGCCAGCGAGATGAGAGCGCGAGTTCGCAGCGCTTCTGCCCTAGGCAGAAGGAGCCAGCGCGGCACCGATCTCCTCCGCAGCCTTGGACAGTCCCGACGCCGCAAGCAGCGCGTCTCGCAGTGTCGGCTGGGCCCATTGCGCGCTCAGATCCACGGGGGACCCACACGCGACGACCCGGCCGTCCGCGAGAAGACCGACTTCATCGCAGACGCGCTCCGCGAAGAAGACGTCCTGCGTCGCCAGCAGCACGGCGGCGGCCACGATGCCGACCTTGCGCCGGGTTCCGTACGAGAGCTCTCCGAGCAGCGTCTGAAGCTCGGTGCTCAGGCTCATCGACCGTGCGAGGAGCACCGCGCGCGGGACGTAGTCGGCGCCCGCGCGATGCAGGCGGCCCATGAGATGCATGAACTCGTCGACGCGAAGGTGATCGAAGCCCTTGAACAGGTCCGGCACGTAGCCGATGCGCGCGTTCTGCCACTCTGGGTCTGCGCCCACGGTACGGCCGAGCATCTCCACGCTCCCCGCCTTCGGTCGCAACAGGCCGCTCAGTACGCGCAGCGTGGTCGTCTTGCCACAGCCGTTCGGTCCGATGAGCCCGAACACCGTCCCTCCGCGCATTTCGAGGCTGACGTCTCGAAGCACGTCTCGCGTGCCTCCGCCGTGCGTGCATCCGGGTCCGTCAGTGCAGCCGCGGCGCGCAGCTCAGCGGCCGGGGTCCGCCGGACGCAGCCGCCGCGCCGCCCTCACCATCAGGTCGAGCCGGCAGCACTCGTGGTGCGCGTGCGCCCACGCGAGGTACGCGCCGAGGCTGTGCACGCGCACGCGCTCGTAGACGTTCTCGACGTGCCAGTAGACGGTGCGCACCTCGAGCCCGAGCGCGATCGCGACCTGTCGCGGCGCGCGCCCGGCCATCAGGCCGGCCATGACCTCTCGCTGCCGGCGCGTGAACTCGAGGACGGGCAGGTGCGGCGACGCGGATCCCGGGGCCGCCCGCTCACCCTCGCCGCCGACGCGGGACGGCGCCACGGCCGCCTCCGCCGCCTATCCGGCCGCCCGCCGGGGCGGCTCGTCCCATACCAGCTCGAGCCCGCAACATTCGCGGTGCCGGTGCGCCCAGGCGAAGAACTCCCCCACGCTGTGCACACCGGCGAGGCGGTAGATGTTCTCGACGTGCCAGTAGATCGTCCGCACGTCGACGTTCAGCGTGAGGGCGATCTGCTTGGGGGCCAGTCCGCGCAGGAGGCGCCGAACGACCTCCCGCTGGCGAGGGGTGAACTCCCAGATTTCCGCGTGGGACTCTCGGCTCATGCGGGGATGCTCCTGCACTGGACCGGCCCTTGCGCGGGCGAGCATCCGCGCGCGCTCTCGCCGCGCTCTCGCCAGTTCGCCGCCCTCCTTCCTGGCACCGCACCGGGATCGCCCTCCTTGTTCGCCCCTTCACGGCGGTGCTAGGATCGTTCCCGTCACCCGCCTCCCCTCGTGAGACGTGGGCGCGCAGCCCACGTTTTTTGTTGGACGCGGCCCCGGCGGAGGCGGTGCCGGGGGCGCGCGCCCCGGGGCACCGGCCGGCAGCGGCCGCCCGCGGAGTGCCAGGCAGGAAGCGATGAAGAACGAGTTCGTGACCGCGATCGCGCAGCTCTCGGCGGAGAAGAACCTCAACGCCGACACCGTCTTCGAGGCGGTCGAGGCCGCGATGGCCTCCGCCTTCAAGAAGGACGATCTCCAGTACGCCGAGATCGAGGTCAAGATCGACCGCGACTCCGGCGACATCCACGCGTGGCGCACCTACGCAGTGATCGACGACGACGAGATCGAGGACGACGAGATCCAGGTCTCGCCCGAGCGCGCCGCCGAGATGGGCCACCCCGGCGCCAAGGTCGGCGACCTCATCCGCGAGCCGCTCCCGCAGAGCCCCCACGCCGGCCGCATCGCCGCGCAGACCGCGAAGCAGGTTGTCCTCCAGCGCCTGCGCGAGGCCGAGCGCGAGTCGGTCTTCGAGGACTTCACCGGCAAGGAAGGGGAACTCGTCTCCGGCACGGTGCTGCGCGTCGAGGGCGGGCGCCGGCAGGTGATCCTCGACCTCGGCCGCACGGAGGCCGTGCTGCCGTCGGCGGAGCAGGTGCGCCCCGAGCACTACCGCGTCGGCCAGCGGCTGCGCGTGTACGTGAAGGAGGTCTACAAGGCCTCGAAGGGCCCGCAGGTCGTGGTCTCGCGCGCGAACCCCGCGCTCGTGCGGCGGCTGATCGAGCTCGAGGTGCCGGAGGTCGGCCGCGGCGCGGTCGAGGTGATGGCGATGGCGCGCGAGGCGGGCTACCGCGCGAAGGTCGCGGTGATCTCGCGCCAGCACGGCATCGACCCGATCGGGGCGACCGTGGGCGTGCGCGGCTCGCGCATCCAGAACATCGTGAACGAGCTGGGCGGCGAGCGCATCGACCTCATCCGCTGGGACCCGAACCAGGCGGCGTTCGTGGCGAACGCGCTGAGCCCGGCGGAGGTCGTCTCGATCCGGCTCGACGACGAGAGCCACACCGCGTTCATCGCGGTGCCCGACAAGCAGTTCAGCCTGGCGATCGGCAAGGAGGGGCAGAACGCGCGCCTGGCGGCGAAGCTCACGGGCTGGCGGATCGACATCCGCCCGGAGAGCGCGCTGATCAAGGCGGGCGAGGACCTCTACCCGCCGCCCGAGCCGAACATAGAGGCGATCCCGCTGCGCGAGCACCCGGGCGTGCCGTCGGTGGCGGTGGAGCGCCTGGAGCTGCCGACCGAGGTGGCGCCGTCGCAGGCGGCGTACGCGCGGCCGGGGCTGCCCGGCGAGGACGCGCCCGACGCGCAGTACCGCCGCGAGCGGGAGCGCGAGCGCGAGCGGGAACGGGCGCGCGAGGAGGCGGCGGCCGGGGTGCTGCCGCCGGAGCTCGAGGTGCTCGCGGAGCTCGAGGAGGAGGAGCCGGTGGCCGAGGCGCCGGTGGTCGCGCGCGAGGAGCGCCGGCTGGCGGCGCCGGGCGGGCTGCGCTTCGCCGAGGAGATCGGCGACCTGCGCATCGAGGACGACGATCTCGAGGAGGCCGGGCGGCGCGGCCGCGGCGGCGGCGGCGGCGGCGGCGCGCG
>VGNK01000094.1 GCA_016866055.1 Chloroflexota bacterium
CCGCGTGCGCCGGCGGGCTGAAGTAGTACCCCGCGCGGTGCCGCAGCCGATCGCCGCCAGCACCGCGGCCTGCTCCGGCGGCTCCACGCCCTCCGCCACCACGCGCATGTCGAGCGCGCGCGCCACGTCGCTGCGGGCGCGCGCGGCGTACTGCTTGAGCGCGACCCAGAGCGTCGCCACCGGCAGCGCGAAGATCGCCAGCCCGAGCAGCCCGAGGTGCAGGTAGGAGAAGGCCATCGCGTAGCTCGCGATGCCGTGCGCCGCGTAGTGCGGCGCGAGCCAGCGGTAGTTCTCCGTCCACACGCGGGCCGGGCGGCGGCCGGTGCTGATCGCGACGGCGAACGCGATGAACCCGCTGTTGCCCGCGTCGGTGATGAGCGCGGCCGGGATCACGAACGGCAGGTAGCCGAGCACGTGATCGGTGGGGAGCCCGCCGGTGGCGAGCGAGAAGAACGAGACGCCGCCCATCGCCGACAGCGGGATCCCGCGGCCGGTGTAGCTGGCGCCCCACACCTCCGTGGCCCGCACAACGGCGGGGAAGACGGACTGCACCTCCGCGAGCGGATCGGCGCACCGCTGCCTGCCGGACGGGACGTCGTGCTCGCCGGACCTCCCGCACGCGCCCTTCGACTCGACTCCGGCCCGCTGGTCGAGACGACCACGGCGTCCGGCGTGACGTGCCGCACGGCCGGGTGGCGGGTGAGCGCGTCGACGGCCGGCGGCGGCAGCTCGGCCGCGAGCGCCGGGATCAGCGAGAAGCGACGCGCGACGCGGCCGCCGGCGTCGACGACCGCGGAGGCGGCGGCGTCCGGGTCGCCAGAGGCCTGCACGATCACGGAGACGAGGCCGGCGCGCGGCGCGGCGCCGTCCGCGGGGTGGGCGAGCGAGCGGGAGTCGGCGGGGAGCAGGACGAGCGCGCTCAGCACGAGCGCGGTCAGCAGCGCAGGGACGGGGATGGCCGGGAGTCGCGGGGCGGAGCGCGGCGGGACCATCTGCGTGCCTCGCGTCCGAGGGCGCAGAGATCGCCACGCGCTCGCCCAGGAACGGGTGGCGGCGGTCCCGTTCGGCGGCCCGGCTGCCCGCAACTCGATGGAGCCGGGAGGGCCCGTGGCTTTGCGTCCCTCGGTTCCGGGGGTTTGCCTTGTCGTGGGCGAATGCGCCCGCCGGTTCGGTAGCCCGGCCGTCATGGCGCCGCGAGCGGCACCGTCGACCCGAGGCTCTGCGTCCCCCGGGTTCCCGGGAGTTGCCGTTCTCGCTCGGTGCCCCCTGCCCTCGGCGGCACCTCACGCACAGGTGAAGACGAACGGAGGTGGCGCCGTGTTATGTGGGGGTTTCACCGGGGATGGCGTACGCGCGGCGCGAACCCGATGATGCCGCCTCAGCCGGGGCGCTCGGGTGGCGAGCGGTGGGGGGTGGCGCGCTGACGCTGGAGTTGCTCCGGACGGAACTCGAGGCCCTCGTGCGCGAGCAGATGGTGCGCCGCCACGTCCCCGGCGTCGCGCTCGGCGTCGTCCACGGCGGGGAGGCGCTCGCGCTCTGCCTGGGCGTGACGAACGTCGAGCACCCGCTCCCGGTGACGCCCGAGACGCTCTTCCAGGTCGGCTCGACCACGAAGACGATGACCGCGACGGTCGCGGTGCGCCGCGTCGAGGCGGGGGTGCTCGACCTCGACGCCCCGATCCGGCGGGCGATGCCGGAGTTCCGGCTCGCCGACGCAGCCTGGGCGGACCGCGTCACCGCGCGCCACCTGCTTACCCACACCGCCGGCTGGGCCGGCGACCACTTCCTGATGCACCCGATCGGCGAGCGCGGCGAGGGCGCGCTCGCACAGGTGGTCGCCCGCATGCCGGAGGTGCCGCTGCAGACGCCGCCGGGCGAGACGTTCGCGTACAGCAACGGCGGCTTCGCGGTGCTCGGGCGCCTGCTCGAGGTGCTCTCGGGTCGCCCGTTCGAACAGCTCCTCGCCACCGAGGTGTTCGCGCCGCTCGGGATGCGCGGGGCGCGCTTCCTCCCCGAGGACGCGATCGTCGAGCGGGTGGTGGTCGGGCACCGGGTGGCCGACGGTGAGGCGCGGGTCGCGCGGCCGTGGGCGCTCGAGCGCGCGGCGGCGGCCCACGGCGGCGTCATCTCGAGCCTCGCGGGCCAGCTCGCCTACCTGCGCTTCCACCTCGGCGACGGGCGCGGCCCGACCGGCGAGCGCGTCCTCCGCGCGGGGTCGCTCGCGGAGATGCAGCGCGAGCACGTCCCTGCGGGAAGCATCTGCGACGCCTTCGG
Source organism: Chloroflexota bacterium (assembly GCA_016866055.1). Classification (GTDB taxonomy): domain Bacteria; phylum Chloroflexota; class Dehalococcoidia; order UBA2979; family UBA2979; genus VGNK01. The sequence continues at coordinate 2,275 of VGNK01000094.1, forward strand.
GCTCTCCTGGCAGCTCACCGACGTCGGCGACGTGCGCACGGTGCGCCACGGCGGCGAGACCAACGGGCAGCTCTCGGAGATCGTGATGGTGCCGCCGGAGCGCTTCGGCTGCACGGTGCTTACGAACGCGACGACCGGCGTCTCGCTGAACTACGACGTCGTCGCGTGGCTGCTCGATCGCGTGCTCGGGGCGCGGGCGGCGACGCCGGCGACCGTGCCGGTCGCGCCGGAGCGCCTCGGGGAGTACGCCGCACGCTACGACGGCGTGCTCAAGGACGTCGTCGTGCGCGCCGTCGAGGGCGCGCTCGTGCTCGACGTCGAGCCGCACACGAGGCCCGGGCGCGACCCCGCGCTCCCGCCGCCGCCGGTGCGGCTCGCGTTCACCGGGGTCGACCGCGTGATCGCGCTCGACGAGCAGTCCCCGCCGCGTCGCGGCGAGTTCCTGCGCGACGGCGCCGGGGCCATCCGGTGGCTGCGCTGGGACGGCCGGCTGCAGGGCCCGCCGCGCGACGCCGCCGCCGCCGCTCGCGCTACCTGACCCGCTTCGCGACCACGACGTCGCGGTCCAGATAGTCGCCGTACCCGGTGTCGTCGTAGACGATGCGGCCGCCGCAGGTGATCAGCGTGATCCACTCCTCGTCGGGCTGGCGCGTGCTCGGCCAGAGGATCTCGCCCATCGGCATCGTGGTGACCTGGTACCGGACGTTGCTCGTGACCCGGTAGCGGTAGCGTTCGCCGTTCGACATCTCGATGAAGAACTCGTCTCCCGGCTGCGCCTTGCGGAGGTTGTAGAAGGGCCCCTGGAAGTGGTTCCAGGTCTCGTGGGCGGTGAGGATCGCGTTCCCCGGCTCTCCCGGCGTGCCGAACTGCGGGTACCAGCCGACGCCGTAGCTGCCGTCGGCCGGCGAGTCCATCTGGTTGTTCGTGACGCCGACGTGCTCGACGGGGTGATCGATGTTGAACTTCGGCGCGACCATGCGGACCGCCGGCCCCGGTGGCGTCCAGGGCGACGGGTTCGGCGGCGGCGGCGGGAAGAAGAGCGGCTTCGTCTGTGCTGACGGTTTCGGCGTGGGGGCGGGCGTGGGCGTGGGCGTCGGCGCGGGTGTGGGCGTGGGCGCCGGCGTGGGGGTGGGAGTGGGCACCGGCGGCGGGGTGGCGGCGACCGCGGGCGGGGGCGGCGAGGGCGCCTCGTCGGCGACCGCGGCCAGCGTCGCGACGATGCCGACGATCAGCGCGACCGCGACGGCGGCGCCGATCGCGACGGGGCGTCGCGCCTCGCGCGCGGCCCTCGCGATGACGGACGGCTGGGGGCTCGTCATACGCATCCCGGGAGTGCGCGCCCGCAGGGCCGGAGGCTCGGACCGAGGATAGGCACGCGGGGCGCTTGTGCGCACGGGCCGTCCGTCGCGCGCGGGCGCCGCCGGTGAGCGCGCTCACACCGGCGCCGCCCTCGGCCGGCCGCGCGGGGCGGCGCGCGCCCCGACCCGCTAGCATCCCCCGAACATGACCGAGGCCGCCGCTCCCGCCGAGGTCCGCGCGCGCCAGGCCCCGTTCTGGGGCTACTGGATCGTGCTCGGCGCGATCGTCGGGCAGTTCGTCTCGCAGGGCGCGCGCGGCCAGGTCTCCGGCGTCCTTCTGCGCCCGATGGTCGACGACCTCGGCTGGACGGTCGGGCAGTTCACGCTCGCGGGCTCGGCGGCGTTCGTCGTCGGCGGGCTCGCCGGGCTCGTGATCGGCCCGATGGTCGACCGCTACGGGCCGCGGCGGCTGATGATGATCGGCGCGTTCGGCTACGCCGGGGCGCTCTTGCTCACCTCGCAGGTGCAGGCGGTCTGGCAGTTCATGGCGCTGCAGGTGCTCGCCGGCGGGATCGGAGCGTCGCTCGTCGGCCCGCTCGTCGTGAACACGACGGTGGCGCGCTGGTTCGTGATCGGGCGCGGCTGGGCGATCTCGATCGGCTCGATGGGGATCTCGCTCGCGGCGCTGATCATGCCGGTGGCGATGACCGCGGTCGTCGACACGATGGGCTGGCGCGAGGGGTACCTCGTGATGGGGGTGGCCGTCTTCGTGCTCGTGATCGCGGTGGCGCCGCTGATGCGGCGCAGCCCCGAGGATCACGGCATGCTCCCCGACGGGAAGCGGCCGGGCGCCGCGCCGACCGAGGCGGAGCGCCGCCAGATGGAGCTGATCCGCCGCGACATGGCGCAGTCGATGACGCGGGCGGAGGCTCTCCGCACGAGCGCGATCTGGCTGCTCGTGATCGCGTTCGGGCTGAACATGGCGGGGCTCTCGGCAATCTTCGTGCACGGGATCCCGTTCATGACCGAGGCCGGCTTTACGCGCGCGGAGGCGGCGCTCGCGTTCAGCGTCACCGGCATCACGAACTTCTCCTCGAAATTCCTCTGGGGCTGGACGCTGCAGCGGTACGACCCGCGGCGGCTCGCGGGGCTCGCGTTCTCGTTCTCGACGACGGGCATCGTGCTGATGATCGTCGCGGGTGAGACCGGGCTGCTCCCGCTGCTGTTCGTCGCGCTCGGCTGCTTCGGGCTCGGCTTCGGCGGGACGATCCCGATCAGCGAGTTCCTCTGGGCCCACTACTTCGGCCGGCAGCACCTCGGCGCGGTGCGCGGCGTGGGGATGCCGTTCACGATCCTCTTCGGCTCGGTGGGGCCGGTGGCGATCGCGCTCTACTTCGACGCGTTCGGCTCGTACGGCGGCGCCTTCGTGGCGCTGGCGATCACGTACGCGATCGGCGGCGCGGCGGTGCTGCTCTCGCGCCGCCCGCAGCGCCCGGACCCCGCGCCCGCAGCGCCCGCGCCGGGCGGGTAGCGGCGAGACGCGGCCGGCGTCGAAGAGGGAACGCGCGGCGGGAGGTGGTTGGCGGCGAACGGCGCCACCGAACGCGGCCCGCGCGGCGGAGGGGCCGGCGGGTTGTCACCCGCCGCTGGACGGGCGATGACACCGACTTCGTGACGATGTCTGGCGGCGGCCGAGCGGACGCCGACCGCCAGCGCTCACGCGATCACCCCCGCCGCCACCAGCGCGTCGAACTCCTCGCGCGGGCGTCCGAGCAGCCCGCAGACGATCTCCTCGCTGTGCTCCCCGCGTATCGGCGCACGGCGCAGCGTGCGGTCGTGGCCGGCGAAGCGGATCGCCTCCCGGTCGATCGTGATCTCGACCGACGGGTCGCTCGGCTGACGCACCCGCTGGTAGTGATCGCGCATTAGCGGGTCGCGCTCGATCAGGTCGCGCAGGTGCTCCACCGGGCACGCCGCGACCCCGGCCCGCTGCAGGTGATCGCCGAGCTCCCAGCCGTCCCAGCTCGCCGTCCACGCCGACACCAGCGCCTCGAGCGCGTCCTCGTTCGCCTTACGCGCCGCGTGCGTCGCGAACCGCGGGTCGCGCGCGAGCGCGGGCTCACCCATCGCCCCGGCCATGCGCGCCCACTCCGCGTCCCCGCGCACCGCGATCGCGCACCAGGCGTCCTCGCCGCGCGTGGGGTACACGCCGTGCGGGCTCTCGTTCGGGTCGCCGTTGCCCGGCCGCGGCGGCTGTACGCCCGTGCGCGCGTACGCCATCCACTCGGCCCCGAGCAGCGACACCGTCCCCGAGAGCTGCGGGAAATCGATCTCACATCCCTCGCCCGTGCGCTCGCGCCGGCGCAGCGCCGCGAGCACCTGCGCCACGATCAGCGGCGGCGAGGTGAAGTCGGGGTAGGCGACGCCGACGCCGCGCGGCGGACGGCCCGGGAAGCCCATCAGGTAGCTCAGCCCCGACGCGGCCATCAGCAGGTTGCCGAGCGTCCGCCGCGGCGCCCACGGCCCCCTCGGCCCCGGCCCCGACATGTGCGCGACCACGACGCGCGGGTTGGCCGCGCGCAGCCGCGCGTACGGGAAGCCCATGCGCGCGAGCGCCCCCGAGGTGAAGTTGTCGACCACCACGTCCGAGCGCGCGATCAGCTCGAGCAGCAGCTCCTTCGCGCGCTCCTCGCGCAGGTCGAGCGTGAGCGAGCGCTTCCCCGGGTTGGCGTCGTTGAAGACGTCGCCGAGGTCCGGGGCGTAGCGGCCGTCCGGCTGCGGGGCATTGCGCAGGCCGTCGGGCCGAGCGGCGGACTCCACCTTGATCACGTCGGCGCCGAAGCTCGCGAGCATGCGCGTGCCGAGCGGACCCGCGAGCACCCAGCAGAGGTCGACGACGCGGATGCCCTCGAGCGGGCGCTCGGGCAACGTGCGCGCGGCGCCCCCGCGCACCGCCGGCCGCGCAACGGCGACGGGCGCCGCGGCGGTCGCGCCCGCCGGCGGGGGGAGCGAGCGCAGGATCGACTCCGTGTGCTCGCCGAGCGCCGGGGCGCGGCCCGGGCGCGGGCGGTGCGTGAGCGCGTCGACCGCGCTACGCACGAACGAGAGGTCGACGCCGAGCAGCTCGTGGTGCACGGGGCCGAACTGCTCGTTCGCGCGGTAGTGCTCGGAGGCGGCCATCCCCGGGAAGTCGAGGACCGGCAGCGCGGCGGAGTTCATCGACCACATCCGCTCGAGGAAGCGCTCGCGCGTAACGCGCCGGGCGAGCCGGATCGCCGCGTACTGCAGGGGATTCTCGAGCGAGCGCCACGGCGCGCGGCCGGCGTGCACCTGCCGCCAGTCGCCGGTGAGCTCGTGCTCGACGCCCTCGGCCTCGAGGATGGCGATGAACTCCGCGACGCGCGTGGCGAGCACGTTGACCCCGACCCAGTGGCCGTCGGCGCACTCGAGCGCCTGGCTGAGCCCCGGGCGCGGCGGGATCTCGCCGCGCCAGGTCCAGGTGTTGGGGTTGCTCGTCTGCACGAGCGCGGCGAGCGTCGACTCCTGCAGCGAGATGTCGACGTGCACGCCGGGCCGGTCGGGGTGGCGGTCGCGGCCGTGCAGGGCGATCAGCGCGCCTGCGGCGGTGTGCAGCGAGGCGAGCGCGTACGAGGGGTACGCCGGTCCGTGGACGGGCGGGTCGGCGCGTTCGCCGGAGACCGCGACGAGCCCGCCGGCCGCGCCGGCGACGAGGTCGTTCGCGCGCCACCCGGCGCGCGGGCCCGCCTCCTGGCCGAACGGCGTGACCGAGACGTAGACGAGGTGCGGGTTGAGCGCGTGCAGCTGCTCCGGGCCGAACCCGCGAGCCCCCATCGCCCCGGCGGGCGCGGTCTCGACGAGCACGTCGGCGGCGGCGGCGAGCGCGCGGAAGCGCTCCGCGCCCTGCGGGCCGTCGAGGTCGAGCACGACCGAGCGCTTCCCCGCGTTGTGGTGGAGGTGGCGGTAGGCGCGCTCGGGCCCCGGCACGCCGTCGAGGAAGGGAGCGAGGTGGCGCGCGGGACTCCCGCCGGGGGGCTCGACGAGGATCACCTCCGCGCCGAGGTCGGCGAGCAGGCGCGTCGCGAGCACCGCCGACTCGTCAGCGAGATCGAGCACGCGGATTCCCGCGAGCGGAAGCTCCTCGGCCACGGTGGCTCCGTCCAGTGCTCGCCGCCGGCGGCCCGGCGCCGATGCCGGTGCGGCCCCTTGTAGCAGAGCGCACGGCGTCGAAACAGGCGGCCGCGGCGACGGGGTCGCGCGCGGCCCGCGGCGGCGCGCAACGCCGGGACGGGGCGCGGGCGCGTCGCGAGGGGCGCGGTGCGCGCGTCGGGACGCGCGCGGCCCCGCCTCAGCCGATCGAGAAGACGCTGTACGCGACGCCCGACGCGGTCCCGCGCCCCACGCCCACGGCGAGCACGCGGTTGAGCCACGCGTAGCGCGCGTCGGTCGTCTCGAAGCGTGGGAGCGTGCGGATGTACCGCCCATCGGGAGGCGGCTCGCCCACCGGCCTGATCGGGAGGCGGTGGCTGAGCCCGCCGTAGGTGACGTAGATGAGCGCTCCGTCGTCGGTGCGGAGGGTGAGCCGGACGTCGAGCTCGCTCACGCCGTCGGGTCGCGTGCGGAGCCAGTCGCCGCCCCCGCGCAGCACCTCGCCCCGGAGGTGCGGGCCGGCCGAACCGGCCGCCCGCGACGTAGCCCACCGCGCGCGCGTACCCGCCGACCTCGCCGATCGGCTGACGCGTGTCGCGCTCGAGGTCGGCCTCGAGGTCGAAGAGGTGCGCGAGCGTCGGCGGCCGGGGTGTGTCCATGGCGCGATCACCGAGCCTGGGCGCCGGCGCGCCCCGCCGCAATGCGCCCCGGGCACCGCATTCCTGGGTCGTGTACATCACGGCTGCGGCCCGCGGTGCGGAGGTCCGGTGCGGCGCAAGACGATCGCCCCTCGCGGCGCCGCCGCGACGCGCGCACGCTCGAGCCATGCGTCGACCGCAGAGGCCGGACCGGCCGGCGGTGATCCTGCTGAACGGGCCGCCGAGCTCGGGGAAGACCACGGTCGCGTACGCGCTCCAGCGCACCCTCCCCCAGCCGTTCCTGCGCGTCGGGGTCGAGGACTTCATCGCGATGCACCCCGAGCGCTCGGCGCTCGGCTCGCTGGTCGAGGCGCGCGGCGGGGTGCGCATCGCGCTCACGCCGGCGGGGTGGCGGATGATGGAGACCTTCCACGCCGCGGTCGCGGCGATCGTCGGCACCGGACAGCGCGTGATCATCGACGATCTCATCCTGCACCCGTCGCTCCTCCTGGACTGGACGGACGTGCTCGACCCCGAGCGCGTGTTGTTCGTGGGGCTGCGCTGCCCGCTCGACGAGTGCGAGCGGAGGGAACGCGCGCGTCCCGAGCGCGACCCGGGCCTCGCGCGCGGGTACTACGAGGAGGCACACGCGCACGGCGGCTACGACCTCGAGGTCGACACCGCCGCGCACCCCCCGGAGGAGGCCGCGCGCCTGGTCGCCGAGCGCTGGCTCGGCGGACCCCCGCCCGCCGCGCTCCGCGAGCTGCGCGAGCGCGAGGCGCTGCTCCGCGGTCCGTCGGATGCGGCGCCCTGACACTTGCGGCGCGCTCCCACTCGAGCGCCTCGATTCAGCGGAGCAGCCAGATCTCGCGATCGCCCAGGCGCAGCACCGCGCCGCCGGTGACGACGACCACCTCCGTGACGGGCGCG
>VGNK01000095.1 GCA_016866055.1 Chloroflexota bacterium
AGCCCGCCGGCGAGCCCCATCGCCAGCACGCGCCGCGGGGCGCGGTCGACGGCCGTCAGCGGCAGCGAGAGCACGCCCCCGAGCAGGAAGCCCGCCGCGAAGCGGACCACGCCCGTCGCCGCGAGCGCCTCCGCGCGGGCGCGACGGCCCGGCCACCCGACGTCGGGCCAGAGCACGGCGAGGTCGAGCACGGCGAACGCCGCGCCCATCACGACGCCGGCGAGGAGGGGGTCCACGGCGCCGTATCGTATGCTCGACTCGTGAGCCCCGGACCTGCCGCCCGTCCCGCGAGGAGCCGCGCGTGAGCGACGTCGAGTCGCTGCGCCGCGCGCTCGCGGACGGCCGCGCGGATCTGCTCACGGCGCTCGAGGGCGTGACGCAGGAGGAGTTCATCCGGCGCCCGCCGGGCGAGCCCACCGACGCCGACGCCCGCTGGCCGGTGCGCGACGTGCTCTGGCACGTGGGGATGTTCGAGGACTGGGTGCGCCGCGGGGTCGACGCCGCGCGTCGCGGCGTGGAGGCGACCGCGTACGAGCCGCGCCGCCGCCCCGCGCACGTCAGCACGCCGGCGCTGCTCCTCGAGTGGCTCGCGCAGACGCGCCGGCCCACCCTCGTGCTGCTCGGGAAGCTGCGCGACGAGGAGCTCGGGGTCGCGCACCGCGTCGGCGGGCGCGAGCGCACGTTTGCGCGCGGGCTCGCGCACCTCGGGGAGCACGACCGCGAGCACGCGCGCCAGGTGCGCCAGCTGCGCGCGCTGGCGTCCGGCGCTGCGTCCTGACCCCCGGCCGCGCCACGACGCGACCACGCGAACGGAGAGGCCCCCCGCATGGGAACCCGCAAGCGCCCCGACGGCACCGTCCCGTGGATGCCGGGTTTTCGGTACGGCGCGCTGCTGCCGCAGCTCTCGCTGAACCTGCTCGTGCGCGACACGGAGCGGGCGGCGGCGTTCTACCGTGACGTGCTCGGCGCCGAGCTGCGCTACGTCGACGCCGACTTCGCGGCGGTGCGCGTCGGCTCGGCGGAGGTGATGCTGCACGCCGATCACACGCACGACGACCACGACTGGCACCCGACGCTCGAGGCCGGCGCCCAGCGCGGGGTGGGCGCACAGATCCGGCTGCTCGGCGCGCTCCACCCGGACGAGGTCGAGCGGCGCGCCCGTGCGCACGACGCGCACGTGGTGGCGGGGGCCGAGAACAAGGGGCACGGCTGGCGCGAGGTGCTCGTGCGCGACCCCGACGGTTACGAGTGGGCGGTCGGTGTGCTGGTCGCACCCGCGCAGGGGCCGTTCGGGCCGCAGCCGGCGCCGCCGCCGTCGCCCGGGCGGTGAGCGAGCCCGCCCCCGCCTCGGCGGAGATCGAGTTCGAGGCGGAGCTGCGCGAGCAGCGGCTGCGCTTCCGGACGACCTGGGGGCTCTTCTCGCCGCGCGAGGTCGACTCCGGCACCGAGCTGCTGCTCGACTTCGTCGACGTGCGCCCCGAGGACGACTGCCTCGATCTCGGGTGCGGGTACGGCGCGATCGGGGTCACGCTCGCGCGGCTGGCGCCGCGCGGTCGCACGCTGCTCGTCGACAAGGACTTCGTCGCGGTGGAGTACGCGCGGCGCAACGCGGAGCTGAACGGGGTGACGAACGCGGAGGCACGGCTGAGCAACGCGTTCAGCCACGTGGAGCCGGAGCGGCGCTTCGACGTGATCGCGGCGAACATCCCGGCGCGCGCCGGGAACGAGATGCTCACGATGATGATCGAGGGCGCGGCGGAGCGGCTGCGGCCGGGCGGGCGGCTCTACGTGGTGGGGCTCACCGGGATGCGACGCTTCGTGCAGCGGGCGATGCAGGGCGCGCTCGGGAACTACGAGAAGCTGAAGCAGGGCCGCGACTACACGGTCGCGGTCTCCGTGCGCGAGGGCGAGCGCGGGGCATGAGCGCGGTGCTCGCCACCGAGCCGCTCGCGCCGGATACTCGAGTGGCGCACGCGGAGCCTCGATGAGCGAATTCAGCGGCCCGCTCTACCCCTCGCTTGCCGGCAAGCGCGCGGTCGTGCTCGGCGGCTCGCGCGGCATCGGGCGGGCGATCACGCTGCGGCTCGCCCGCGAGCACGTGCATGTGCTCGTGAACTACGCGCGCTCGACGGAGGCGGCCGAGGCGACCGCTCGCGAGTGCCGTGCGTTGGGGGTGGAGGCGGAGGCGCTGCAGGCCGACGCCGGCGAGGCGGAGGAGCTCGCGCGGCTCTTCGCGCACGCGGGCGGGGCCTGGGGCGGGGTCGACCTGCTCGTGAACAACGCGGCGCGCGGGCTCGAGCGGCCGCGGCCGGCGATCGAGCAGCGCCCGAAGCACCTGCGGCGCACGATGGACGTCAACCTGTTCGGGCCGTGGACGGCGGTGCAGCTCGCCGCGCCCCTGATGGAGGCGCGTGGGGGCGGCGCGGTCGTGAACCTGCTCTCGCCGGGCGCGTTCCACTACATGCCGGACTACTCGGCGGTCGGGGTGAGCAAGGCCGCGCTCACCTCGCTCACGATGTACCTCGCGGTCGAGCTCGCGCCGCGCGGCATCCGCGTGAACGGGGTCTCGGCGGGGTGGGTGGAGGGGTCGGAGGGGGAGCACGCCTACCGAGCCGAGACCTCGGACCGGGTGCGCCCGCACGTGCCGGCCGGGCGCAACGTGCGTCCGGAGGACGTGGCGGCGGCGGTGGCGTGGCTCTGCTCGGACGAGGCGCCGATGCTCGTCGGGCAGACGGTGCACCTGGACGGCGGCTTCGAGGCGGCCTCCTGGCGCGCGATCCTGGAGCCGCCGGACGCGCACTGAGCGGCCGCTCACGCGCCGCCGATCACCGCCGCGAGCGCCGCGCGCACGCCGAGCGGGCGGTGCGGCAGCGGGAAACGCCGGCTCGGGTCGGGGCAGACCTGCCGTTCGCGCAGCGTCTCGAGCAGGAGCCGTGTCTCGCGGCGCGGCAGCCGCGCGAGCGACCATGCGAGCTGGCTGGAGATGCTCTCCCCCCAACCCGGGAGCGGCAGGAAGATGCGCCGCTTCCGTGCGACGCGCGCCCACTCGCGGACCACGCGGCCGTAGGTCGTGCGGTCGGCGCCGCAGACGTCGAAGACGCGGCCGTCGTACTCCGGCTCGTCGATCGCCATGCGCAGCGCCTCGACCACGTCGGCGAGCGCGACCGGCTCGATCTCCGTGTTTCGCCAGCGGAAGAGCGGCACGACCGGGCTGCGGTTGACGAGCCGCCGCATCAGCTCGAACGGCGTGCTGCCGGTACCGATGATGAACGGCGTGCGCACGATCAGCCAGCGCAGCCCGGACTGCCGCACGGCGAGCTCGACCGCCCACTGCGCGAGCAGGTGGCGCGAGGCCGACTGCTCGGAGGCGCCGACGGAGCTCAGCAGGATCACGCGCCGCACCCCGGCGGCGCGCGCGGCGATCATCGCGTTCTGGACCGCCTCGAGGTCGTTCGCGATCACATCGCCCTCGCGGTCGAGCGTGTGCACCAGGTAGACGAGCGTCGTCACCCCGCGCATCGCGAGGTCGAGGCCGCGGCGCTCGATCAGGTCGCCGGTGATCGCCTCGACGCCCTGCTCGCGGACGCGCACGGCGTCGAACTCGCGCCGCACGAGCGCGCGCAGCGGGCGCGCGCTCGGCCCGCCGCGCAGCTCCTCGAGCAACGCCCGCCCAACGAAGCCGGTCGCGCCTGCCAGCAGGATCACGGGATCGCTGGACCTTGATCGTGTCGAGAGCCGCGCGACACTCGCGGCAAGGGGCCCGAACAGGCGGCGTACTTGGATACGAGTAGCTGGTTAGCCACGTTTCTCGACATTGAGATGCTCCGGCGTCGCCTCCATCCGCATCGCAGACCCAGCGACGCCTACCAGCGAGCTGCCTGAGTTCAGCGGCGTCGACGTCTGGGAGCAGTTGGGGCGACGGTTCCTCGTCCGATACGTGCTCGCGACTCAAGCGGGCCAGTTCACCGGCGGGAGCGACAGGCAGCACTTTGTCACTCCGGCGGCGTACTCGCCCGAGGAAACAGTCCCATTCCCTCCTCGCTCTGCCGATCCCAACCGTGCCCCGGCGCTACGCGCTCATCCTAGGCCCGCGCCGAATGCCCAAGATCCGCGGTCCGCAGTGGGTCATGGGCGGGCAGGGATGACAGTACTTGTTGCCGCTCGGGTTTCCGACGGACGCGATCGTGTTCCCGGAAGCGGTGGCGGATGGGAGATAGAGGTCAGGTAGTGAACGCCAACGGCCCGCAAGCGGTCAGCGAGATCTTCGACCGTTTCGCTGGGACGGCGGGCGCATCGGTTGTAGCGCGCGCGGTCGAGAAGCACGGCTGCTGGGAGTGGTCAGCCGCGCAGGCCGGCACCATGAACCGATTCACCACTCTCGACATCGTGAGCGAGCCGACGCTCGAAGGGATGGACCTGCTCACGGGGGAGATCTGGTTCGGCGCTCATCGTGGCAGTCGCTTCGTCAGGACGCTCAGCTCGAGCTTCCGGCTGAGCCAGCGCACTTTCGACCGCGCGCCTACCGAGCTATCGGATGCCGAGAAGCGGCTGCTCGACCGCCTAGCGCGCGCTTGGAAGCTGGCCGGTACGCTGCAGGACACGGATCTGATCTCGTCGGCCCCGTCCACGCGCGAGGACACGCCACCGCCTCGCTAGCGCGTGATCGCCCCGCGCTCGGCGCCGGAGACGAGCTTCGCGTACTTCGCGAAGACGCCCTGCGTGTAGTTCGGCGGTCGCGGCTGCCACTCCTTCAGCCGCGCGCGCAGCTCGCGCTTCGTGATCTTGAGGTTGAGCTCGCGCTTCGGGATGTCGATCGTGATCTCGTCGCCCTCGCGCACCACCGCGATCGGCCCGCCGGCCGCGGCCTCCGGCGAGACGTGGCCCGCCATCAGCCCGCGCGTCGCGCCCGAGAAGCGCCCGTCCGTGAGCAGCGCGACCGTCTCCCCGAGCCCCTCGCCGACGAGCGCCGCCGTCACGCCGAGCATCTCGCGCATCCCCGGGCCGCCCCTCGGCCCCTCGTTCCGGATCACGACCACGTCCCCTGCGAGGATCCGCTTCTGGAGCACGGCCTCCATCGCCGCCTCCTCGGACTCGAAGACCCGCGCCGGCCCGGTGTGCGCCATTCGCTCGTGCCCCGCGACTTTGATCACGCAGCCGTCCGGGGCGAGCGAGCCCCGCAGGATCACGAGCCCGCCCGTGGACTTCAGCGGGTTCGACACCGGGCGGATCACGTCCTGGCCCGGCGTCTCCTTCGCGCCGCGCGCCTCCTCCGCCAGCGTGCGGCCGGTCACGGTCATCACGTCCCCGTGCAGCACCCCCGGCTCGAGCAGCCGCTGCGCGAGCAGCGGCGTCCCCCCGGCGCGATCCCAGTCGAGCGCGACGTAGCGCCCGCCCGGGCGCAGGTCGCCGATCAGCGGCGTGCGCTCGCTGATCGCGTCGAAGTCGTCGATCGAGATCTCGATGCCGTTCTCCTGCGCGATCGCCATCAGGTGGAGCACGACGTTCGTCGAACCGCCGGTGGAGGCGGCGCACATGATGCCGTTCTCGATCGACTCGCGCGTGATCAGGTCGCGCGCGACCTGCCCGCGCTCGAGCATCCCCATCACGAGCTCGCCGGCGCGGCGGCCCACCTCGTCCTTGCGCGGGTCGGTGGCGCCGATCGTCGCGCTCCCCATCGGCGACAGGCCGAGGAACTCGAGCACGGTCGCCATCGTGTTCGCGGTGTACTGCGCGCCGCACGCCCCGGCGCCGGGGCACGCCGCGGCCTCGAGCGCCGCGAGGCGCTCGTCGGAGAGGTTGCCGGCCGCGTGCTGGCCGACGCCCTCGAAGACGTCCTGGATCGTGACGTCGCGACCCTCCCAGCGACCGGGCGCGATCGAGCCGCTGTACAACACGAGCCCCGGGATCCCCAGCCGCGCGAGCGCCATCGCGCCCGCGGGGATCGTCTTGTCGCAGCCGACGATCACGACGGCGGCGTCGAACGAGTAGCCGACGCCGCAGAGCTCGATCGAGTCCGCGATCAACTCGCGCGAGATCAGGCTCGCCTTCATCCCCTCGGTGCCCATCGAGATGCCGTCGCTGATCGAGATCGTGTTGACCTCCATCGGCGTGCCGCCGGCCGCGCGGATGCCGGCCATCACGTGCTGCGCGAGTGCGCGCTGGTTGTAGTTGCACGGCATCGTGCCGATCCACTCGTGCGCGACCATCACGAGCGGGCGGCGCAGGTCCTCCGCGGTGTAGCCGACGGAGTAGAAGTACGAGCGCGCCGCGGCGCGGTCGGGACCGTCGACCAGCGTGTGGCTGCGGTGTCGCGGGTCGAAGGGCATGCTCCTGCTCCTGCTCCAGAGGGTCGCGCGATCGCGGGGACGTGCCGGTGGCGCCGGCGAGCGGGCGGGATCGTAGCAGGCGCCCCCGAGCGCGCCCCCGAGCGCGCCCCCGAGCGCGCCCCCGGGCGCAGCGCATCCGCGGGCGCTGGCGTACGATCCCGGCCGGTCTCACGGGTGCGGCGCCGTGCGCGCGTGATGCGCGGAGCGACATGTACCGCAAGATCCTGCTTCCGCTCGACGGCTCGGACCTCGCCGGCCGCGCCGTGCGCCACGCGGTCGCGCTCGCGAAGATGTCGAGCGCGGAGGTCGTCGTGCTCCAGGTGATCGACTCCGAGGCGCAGATCCTCGCGCGCACGACGCCGGCGACCATCGAGCCGCTGCCGGCGGGCGCGACCACCGCGGAGGTGGTGCGGAAGGCGGTGGCCGGCCAGCGCGAGGCGGCCCAGGAGCAGCTCGACGCGGCGGCGAAGGCGCTGCGCGGCGAGGGTGTGGAGCGCGTGAGCAGCGAGGTCGTCGAGGGGAGCCCCGGCGGGGCGATCACCCGGGCCGCGGAGCGCCTCGGCTGCGACCTCGTGGTGATGGCGACGCACGGGCGTTCCGGCATCAAGCGCGCGATCCTGGGCTCCGTCGCCGATCACGTTGCGCGGCACACGCCCGGGATACCGGTGCTGCTCGTGCACCCGCAGACGGCGTAGGGTCGGGCTCCCGGACGGGCGGGCGCGGGGGGCCTAGTCCTCCTCCTCTTCTTCGCCCTCCTCGGCGTCCTCGTCCTCGTCCTCTTCGCCCTCCTCGAGGCTCGGGACCTCGAGCTCCTCGGAGTGCCCGTTCGTCGGCGGGCAGAAGTGGGCGGCGCCCGCGCGGTCGAGCGCCTGGCGGCAGAGCGGACAGAGGGGACGGCCCGCGGCGACGACCTTCTCGATCAGCCGGATCATCGCGATCGCCTGCGTCCGGTCGAGCGCCATGCGGAACGCCGGCGAGTCCCCGCGCTCGAGCGCCGAGCCGTCGTCGGCGAGGATGATCAGGTGCTCGCTGTCCGCGTCGAAGTCGAGCCCGAGACGCGCGATGCGGAAGTCGACGTCGGGACGGTCCGGGAAGTTGCCGACGGGGAGGGCCTCGCCGACGGGCCGGCCGCGCTGGCGCGAGCGCTCGGCGAGCAGCTGCGAGAAGGAGCGCCCGAGCGCGAGCAGCTGCTCCTTCTCCATCCAGAGGGCGGCGTAGGAGTCCGCGACGCGGGCGCGGAGCCGGAAGGTGCGCTGACCGGGCGGGCCGCTCGCCTCCGCGTCGACCGCGTCCACGAGCCCGAAGTCGATCATGCCGCCTCCCGAGGGCGACGAGCGTAGGCAGCCCCCAAATCGCGGTCAAACCGGGGGGCACGCGACCGTGGAGGTGAGCACGCGGGGACGGCGCGTGCCGTCAATCGGTTTGTGCGGGCGTCGCGGGCTATCATGCCGCGCGCTTGCGAGGAGCGCGCCATGAGTCAGACGGACGAGACCGGGGAGCTCGGCTACCTGTCGATCGCGGAGGCGAGCCGTCGCTTCGACGACGGGTCGCTGGCGCCGACCGCGCTCACGCGCGCGCTCTTCGAGCGCATCGACGCGACCGACGACGCGCTCAACTCCTACGTGCGCGTGATGCCCGAGTCCGCGATCGCCGAGGCGGAGGCGGCGGAGGAGCGGGCGCGCGGCGGACGGCGGCTCGGGCCGCTCGACGGCATCCCGATCGCGGTGAAGGACCTCTACGACACCGCGGGGGTCGTCACCGCGGGCGGCACCGGCGCCTACCGCGAGCGCGTGCCGCTCGAGGACGCCACGGCCGTGCGTCGGCTGCGCGAGGCCGGCGCGGTGGTCCTCGGCAAGACGAACACGCATGAGCTCGCGCTCGGCGGCACGACGAACAACGTGCACTTCGGAGCGACCCACAACCCCTGGCGGCTCGAGCGCGTTCCCGGGGGATCCTCGGGGGGCTCCGGGTCGGCGCTCGCCGGCGGGCAGGCGCTGGGGGCGCTCGGCACCGACACCGGCGGGTCGATCCGGATCCCGGCCGCGTTCTGCGGGGTCACCGGGCACAAGCCGACGTACGGGCTCGTGGGGCGCGGCGGCGTGATGCCGCTCTCGCTCACGCTCGATCACGCCGGGCCCATGGCGCGCAGCGCCGAGGACTGCGCGCTGATGCTGCGCGTGCTCGCCGGGCCGGACCCGCTCGATCACGACTCCGCGATGCGCGAGGGCGAGGACTACGCCGCGCAGCTCGGCGCGGGGGTCGCGGGGCTGCGGCTCGCCGTGATCCCCTCGCTCGTCGAGGACTGCGCGGAGGACGTCGCCGAGAACTTCGAGCGCGCCCTCGACACGCTCCGCTCGCTCGGCGCCACGATCGACCGGCGCGAGCCGATGGCCGGCTATCCCGACTGGCGCCAGGTGCTCGGGCCGGTGCTCGTCGCCGAGGGAGCGACGCACAACGAGACGATCCTGCGGCAGTGGCCGCAGACGATCGGCGAGCCGGTGCGCACGCGGATGCTGCGGGGGCTCGAGGTGCCGGCGACCGCGTACGTGCGGGGGCTCGAGATGCGCAAGGTCGTGGAGGCGCGCTTCGAGGCCACGCTCGCGGAGGGGTTCGACGCCTACGTGGTGCCGACCTCGCCGCAGACGGCGGAGCCGATCGGCGAGGACCCGCACACGGAGGCGGCGCCGCCGTTCAAGTTCCGCAACACCTACGTCTTCGACTGCACGCACCAGCCGTCGATCAGCGTGCCGAACGGGTTCGACGGGCACGAGCTGCCGACGGGGCTGATGGTCACGGCGCGCAAGTTCGCGGACGGGCTCGTGCTGCGCATCGCGCACGCGTTCCAGCAGGCGACCGACTACCACCTGCGGCGGCCGGAGTTCTAGCGCGGGCTGGGACGGGACCCGCGGGCGCGGGCCCGCGGCTCGCCGGGATCCACCCGCGGGCCCGCGGCTCGCCGGGATCCACCCGCGGG
>VGNK01000096.1 GCA_016866055.1 Chloroflexota bacterium
GGCGCCGTCGGCCGGCCCTCCGCCTCCGCCTTCCCGCGCCGCGCCTCGGCCTTGCGCCGCGCGCGCTCGGCCTGCTCCGCATCGCGCTTCTCCCGCTCGGCCTCGCGTCGCGCCTGCTCCGCCTCCGCCCGCGCCTTCGCCACCGCGATCGCCTGCTGGGTCCGCTTCGACTCGATGATCCGCTCCTGCTCGGCCCGTAGCTGTGCCGCCAGCTCCGCGCGGTTCACCACCTCGAACTGCGGCGCCCCGTCGACGAGCCGCACGCGCAGCACCACCTGCTGGTCGCGCCCGCCGGCCTCCACCGGGATGCGCACGTCGCCCGTCGCGGTGCGGATCACGACCGCGCCCTCGCCCTCCGCGAAGCGGCGCAGTAGCAGCGTGTACTCGCCGGGCTCCGCGCGCAGCAGGTTGATCTGCTGCGGGCCGCGCGCCGGGTCCGTCGTCGTCACGCCGGCGAGCTGACGGAAGACGACGCCGTCCGGACGCGCCCCCGTGGCCTGGCCGTCGCGCGCGATGAGCGACGCCACGAACGGCGCGTCCACCGTGAGCTCCGCCTCCGGCGTGACCCCGAGCCGCTCGGCGATGCGCTGCGCGCGCGCGCGCACCAGCTCGCCGGCCGGCACCCGCACGCTGCGGTCGCCGGCGCGCACCTGCACGAGCCCGTCGGCCGTCGTCACGGTCGTCCCGTTCTCGACCGTCGTCTCGAAGACCGTGCCGAGCGCCTGCGCGACCGCGTCCGGCGCGCGCACGGCGTAGGCGGCGCCGCGGCGCCCGTTGGGGACGACGTCGTTCCAGAGCCGCCCGGTGCGCTGGTCGATCGTGATCTGCCGGACGCCGTTCACGCGCACGCGCTCGAGCACGATCTCGGTGTCGGGCTCGAGCGTCGCGGTGGAGCCGTCGACGAACGTCAGCATCGCGCGGCCGTCGGCGGTCGTGCGCAGGCGCGTGCCCTCGGCGAGCGCGGCGCCATCGGCGGCGGCGGTCCAGGTGCCGCCGCTCTCCACCTCCACCGTGCCGGCGAACACCGTGAGCGTCGAGGCGGAGGCGGTGGAGGTGCCGCGCCCGAGCACGAGCAAGATCGCGAAGACCGCCGCGCCGGCGACGGCGGCGGCCGGGACGAACGTGGTCGCAAGCCGCGCCATCGAGAGGCGCAGCCCCGAGAGCCCGAGCACGTCGCCGAGCCGCGGGCGCGCGACGCGCGAGCGCGACTGCTGCGGGGTGGCGCGGATCTGGGCCATGAGCGCGGCACGCCGCCGCGGGTCCGGCGTCCGCTCGGGGATGCGCGGGAGCGCGTGCACCGCGAACGCGGCCTCGAGCAGCGGTTCGAGCTCCGCGCGGTGCTCCGGGTACGCATCCACGCACTCGGCGACCGTGCGCCGGCCCGCGCTGATGTTGTCGATGCAGCGGTCGATCACCTCGTCGAAGGGGAGGTTCGTCACGGCAACCCTCCCATCGACTCGATCTCGCGGCGGAGGGCCTGGAGCGCGCGCATCTGCAGCCCGCGTACCGTGACTTCCTTGCGCCCCATGATCTCGCCGATCTCGCGCGCGGACTTCTCCATCAGGAAGCGCAGCACGAGCACCTGGCGGTGATCCTCGGAGAGCCGCTCGAGCGCCACCCTGAGGTGCGCGTGCAGCTCCTGTGTGATCACGATCGACTCCGCCTCCGGGTCCTCTGAGAGCTCGACGTGCTCGAGGTCCACGGTGGGCCGGCGCGCACGGAAGTGGTCGACCATCTGGTTGTGCGCCATGCGGTACAGCCATGCCCGGAACGGCGTGCCGCGATGCTCGTACCGCGGGATCGCCTGCCAGGCCTTCACGAACACCTGTTGCGCCAGGTCCTGTGCGACCTCGCCGTCACCGGTGCGGTGGGCGAGGTAGTGCACGATCTCCGGCTGGAAGCGGTCGTAGAGCTGACCGAACGCCTCGGCGTCTCCGCCCCTGGCCCGGTCGACGAGCGCGATCACGATCCGCTCGTCGACCGGGCCAGGGGCGACCGGAGCGCTGCGACTGGCTTCCATCTGGTTCAACGGCCTGGCCTCGGGGTTCGTTCGGCTCACCTCACCCACCATAGGTGGACGGCCAGAAACGCCAATAGGTGGACGCCCGCAACGGACGGGCGCCCACCCTGGCGCGGGCCGGACAGCTATCGCTGGTTCGCCGTCAGGCCGAGGGGCAGGGTGAAGCGGCTGCTCTGCCCCGCCGGGGCCTCGCTGTCCGCGGAGCGTCGGGGCGCCGGCCGCTCGCGCTTCTCCTTCTTCTCCTTCGGTTCACGCTGCTCGCGCTCCGCCTTCAGGCGCGTCTGCGCCTCGGCGCGGAACTCCTTCATGATCTCGCCCGGGCTCCTGCCCTCCGCGAGCGCGGCGCGGCAGCGCTCCGCGAAGTCCGGGTGGTTCGCCGCGAGCCGGCCGATCTGGTCGCAGACGCGGTCGGGGACGCGGGGGCGGTCGCCGGCGCCGTTCGCCAGCTGCCGGCAGCGCTCCACGATCCCCGGCCGCACGTCGGTGGCGTCGTCGGAGAGCATGCGGCGGCAGATCGACTTCAGGTCGTCGGCGCGCTCGCCGATGCGCTCGGCGAGCTGCCGGCAGCGCTCGACGCGCTCGGGGTGCACGTCCGTGGCGTCGGAGTTCTGGAGCCGCTTGCAGATCTCGACGATGTCGCGCCGGCCGTCGCCGTCGCGGTTGAGGATCTGCTTGCAGCGCTCGACCAGCTCGGGGTGCTGGTCGGCCTCGCCGGACTCGCGGAGCCGCTTGCACGCCTGCGCGATGTCGTGCCGGCCGTCGCCGTCGCGGTTGAGGATCTGCTTGCAGCGCTCGACGAGCTCGGGGCGGGCGTCGGCCTCGCCGGACTCGCGGAGCCGCTTGCACGCCTGCGCGATGTCGTGCCGGCCGTCGCCGTCGCGGTTGAGGATCTGCTTGCAGCGCTCGATGAGCTCGGGGCGGGCGTCGGCCTCGCCGGACTCGCGGAGCCGCTTGCAGATCTGGACGATGTCGCGCTGGCCGTCGCCGTCTCGGTCGAAGACCGCACGACAGCGCTCGACCCGGTCGAGGTCGGGTTCGTCGGACAGCGCGGCCTCGCGGCAGGCGTTCGCGAGCGTGCGGCGCTCGGCCTGCTCGACGAGCTTCGCGATGACGTTGCGGATCGGCTCGGGCAGCAGGCCGCCCTCGAGGAGCGTGCGCAGCGCCTGGTACGCCGGGTGGTCGACGGTGTAGCCGGCCATCTCGTCGTGCGCGTTCGGGGACGGCCCCTCGCCGTCTGCGGGGGCCACGGCGGCGTCGGCCCGCGGCGGCGGGGCGGCGGCGCTCGCGCTGCTCGTGGAGGCGAGGAGCACGGCGAGCGCGCTGACTGCGGCGGCCACGCCGTGGATCCAGGAGAGCTTCATCGGGGGACTCCCTGTCGGATGGGGTGGATGGGGCTGCCCGGCCGGCTGTCGTACCTGTAACGGGACACGCCGCGCGCGCGTTCGGTCGCCCGGGCACGGCCCGGTAGGATGCTGGGTGTGGCGCTGCCGCCCGAGTTCGACGAGCCGCCCGGCCGCCGGGATCCGGCGCCTCGATCGCGCGATCGAGCGCGGGCAGGCGACGGTCTTCCGCGTGCTCTGGTTCCGGGTGCCGCCGGGGTCGGTGGCCTGGAACCCGATCTTCCAGGCGCTGCTCGCCTCGCGCTCCCTCTCCGACATCGCGCTGCAGGCGCTGCTCTACGGCGCGCTGATCGCGACCGCGCGGCGGCGGCCGCGCGGTCGACGCGGCGCTCATCGGCACCGCCTACCTGCTGCGGGGCGTGCTGTTCGGGATCGGGGCGGCGCGGTCCCCGACGCGCTGCCCAAGCGGCTCGCGCTCGCCGGCGCCTACCTCGCCACGGGCGTGCTCTGCTTCCTGATCCCCGGCGTCTTCGGCACGCGGCTCGGGGCGCTGCTACTCGTGCTCTTCGCGGTGCGCTCGCTGCACCAGGTTTCGCGCGAGCAGCGTGACGAGGTCGACCCCGAACCCCGCGAACGCGCTCTACGTCTTCGCGCCGGGGGCGCTCGGGCTGCTCGCGGCGCTCTCGCTCGCGCCGGCCGCGATCGACCGCTACGACGAGCGCGCGATCGCGACGAGCGCGAAGCCGACCGTCGCGATCGCGATGTCGGCGCCCGGGCTGGTCGGGCCGCTGACGGCGGCGTTCGGCTGGCTGCTCGTGCTCGACATCCCCGGTGTGGGGGAGCGGGTCGAGATGGCCGCGGCGCTCTCGGTGCCGCTCGGGCTCGGCATGACGCTCGCCGCGGCGGCGACGCAGACGTACATCGGGCGCTCCGTTCCGACGCACATCCCCGGGTGGGTCTTCGCGCTGCTCGGCGCGAGGAAGGACGGGCTCGCGATCGCGCCGTTGCTCGGGCTGGGGGCGCTCGTGGGCGCGATCGGGGTGCGCGCGGCGATCACGCTGGCGCCGGTGCTGCTGCTCGTGCTCGCGTACGCGGTCGAGTGGATCGCCTCGCGCTGGCGGGCGCCGCGATGGGGATGCGGGGCCGCTGAGCCACGGGGCGCGCCGCGCGGAGCGACCGAGGGCCGGCCGTGCCCGGCGGGCGCCGCGCGGAACCGGCGCCGCCCGTGGCTCGTGGAGACGCAGCAGGCGCGTGGTGGGTCGTCGAAGGCGAGGTGATGCACGGCGTCGCGTTGCCGCCGGCGGCGGGGGCGTGAGCGGTCGCAACCCGCGGCGCGCGGCCTCAGATGGCGACGGGGCTGGAGTGGTGGTGGACGAGCCGCCAGGCCCCGTCCTCGCGCATGAAGAGGTTCGTGGCGGCGAGTGGCGAGCCGGCGACGAGCTCCAGGCAGGTGACGTAGGCGACGTCGCCGAGGAGCGTGACGCGCTCGGCGCCGCTCTGAACGCGCGGCTGGTCTGGGTTGCCGAGGATGGCCTGCCAGGACGCCATCACCTGCTGACGGCCCGAGAGCACGTTCCAGTTCGGATGGACGCACGCGACCGGCACCGCGCGCGTCCAGAGCGCGTCCATCGCCGGAAGGTCCTTCGCGTTGAACGCGGCGTAGAAGGACTGGTGCGCCTCGAGGACGTCCGCTTCGTCGGTCATGCCGCGCAGGCTAGCGCGTCCCGGCCGGCGCCGGCTCGCCCCTTCGGCGCGCCCCGGCGAGACCGCCCGCCCCGTCGGTGCGCGCGCTACTGTTCGCTCGCCGCGCTGGCACATCTGACCTCCGAGCCGGCCTGGAGCCCGCACGCGCATGAGGGTGCTCGAACTCAGCGATCGTGACGACGCCGCTGCGTACTGCGCGAAGCTCTTCGGCCGCTGGGGTGCCGAGGTCGTTCGCGTCCAACCTCCCGGCCCGCCGCCCGATCGAGCGCTCGAGATCTACCTGCACGGCGGCAAGCGCCGGGTCGTGCTGGACTGGCGCGACGAGGTGCAGCGGCCGCAGCTCGACGCGCTCGCCGCGGGCTGCGACGTGCTCGTCACGGACGCTCCCGCGCGGGACCTCGAGCGGTTCCGCCTCCTCGAGCTCGGCGGCGAGGCCGGACCGGCGGTCCGCGTCTCGATCACGCCCTTCGGCCTCTCCGGACCGTACCGCGACTTTGAGGCGACCGCGGCCGCGCTGCTCGCTCTCGGCGGGTACACGTACCTGATGGGCGACCCCGGGCGGGCGCCGCTCACGATGCCGGGCAGCTACGCGTACTACCAGGCCGCCACGTACGCGTACTTCGCGGCGCTCGCCGCGTACCGCGCCGGTGCGCGCGGGTCCACCCCGCGCACGATCGAGGTGAGCGTCCTGGAGTGCCTCATCTCCCTGCACCAGGCCACCGACACGATGTGGACCCACGGGGGTGCGGTGCGCGCCCGCCACGGGAACCGCTTCGGCAACCAGCCGACGCTGACGTTGCTCCCCTGCGCAGACGGCTGGGTCGGGTTCAGCGTCGGCCAGGACTTCTGGTCCCCCCTGGCCCTCATGATCGGTCATCCCGAGTTCGCGGCGCTCGATCACCCGTGGGCGTCGCCCGAGCGGCGGCTGGCCGACTCGGACGCGGTCGAGGACGCCGTCCGGGAGGCCTTGCGGGAGTGGACGCGCGAGCGCGTCTATCGCGAGGGGCAGGAGACGTGGCGCGTACCCGTTGGGTACGCGGTGTCTCTCGGCGAGCTGCTCGAGGATCGGCACCTGGCGGCGCGCCGGTTCTGGCGGCCGGTCGGGGGCCTCGCGGGCCCCGATGGCTCCGCGCTCACCGTCCCGGGGTCACCGTTCCGGTTCGTGGGGGAGGAGGATCCCCCGGAGCGCCTCCCCCTCGCGCCGGAGTCGCTCGCGGAGGTGGTCGCGGACGCGCCGGCGCGTCGAGCGGAGCCCCGGCTCGCCGGAGCACCCCTGCCGTCGGCGCGTCCGCTCGCCGGCGTCCGCGTGCTCGATCTCACGCGGATCTGGTCGGGTCCGGTCGCCACGCGCATGCTCGCCGATCTCGGTGCCGACGTGATCAAAATCGAGGCGAGCGGGGGACGGGGCCCCGCCTCCGGCCGCCCCGGCGCGGCGGCCGCGGTGCCGGGCGCCCGGCCCTGGAACGCCCAGGGGCTCTTCAACAAGCTCAACCGCAACAAGCGCAGTGTCGTGCTCGACCTCAAGGCGGAGGAGGGGCGGCGGCTGTTCCTGCGCCTGGTCGCGCAGAGCGACGTCGTGATCGAGAACTTCAGCGCTCGCGCGATGCCGGGCCTGCGACTCGGCTACGAGGAACTGCGCGCGGTGAACGAGTCGATCATCTACGTGGCGATGCCCGCGTTCGGGCTCCTCGGGCCGTACCGCGACTACGTGGGACTGGGGCCCAGCATCGAGCCGACGACCGGCCTGACCGCGCTCATGGGCTACTCCGACGGCGAGCCCCGCGTGACCGCGAAGGCGGTCACGGACGCGGCCGCGGGCACGGTCGCGGCGGCGGCCGTGGTGACGGCGCTCGAGCGACGCGACCGCACGGGCGCGGGTGCGCTGGTCGACCTGTCGCAGCACGAGTGCGGCATCGCGATCATCGGCGAGCACGTGATCGCACGGCAGCTGACGGGCGAGGAGCCGAGGCGCCTCGGGAACGGCCACCCGCAGTGCGCCCCGCACGGGATCTACCGGTGCGCCGGCGACGACGAATGGATCGCGTTCGCCGTGCGCGACGATCGTGACTGGCGCGCGCTCTACGCGCTCGCCGGCGCCGGCTGGGAGCGCGACCACCGCTTCGCGGACGCGACGTCGCGGCGCGCCCACCGGCTTGCCCTCGACGCCGCCGTCGAGCGCTGGACGGTCGGCTGGGAGAAGCGCGCTCTGATGAACGAGCTCCAGCGTCGCGGGATCGCCGCCGGCGCCGTGCTCTCCGCGCCCGAGTGGCTGGAGGATCCGCACCTCGTCGCCCGCGGCTACTTCGTCGAGCTCCCTCACCCCGAGGCCGGCCGGCACCGGAGCGACGGTCTCCCGCTCGTGCTCGACGGTGGGCGCGGATACGAGCGGTGGTCGGCGGCGCCGCTGCTTGGCGAGCACAACGAGGCGGTGCTCGGCGGGCTGCTCGGGCTCAGCGCGGCCGACGTGCGGTCGCTCTACTCATCGGGGGTCATCGCCGACCGGCCCCCCGACATCTAGGCGAGCGTCCCCCTGAGCGGCCGTCGCGGCGCGCGCACGCACCCGCGAGTGGCTGGCGGCGGCGCGGCGGCCGGCTGATCGTGCGGCCGGGCGCGCGGCCGCTGGTCCGGGGCACCGCCGTCACGGGTACTGCGGTGTGCGGTCCAGCCCGGCCCCCTCGTCGAGGCCGAACATGATGTTCAGGTTCTGCATCGCGGAACCGCTCTGCCCCTTCATCAGGTTGTCGATCGACGACATCACCACCACGCGCCGCCCGTCCTCCGAGACGACCAGCGAGATGTCGCAGTAGTTCGACCCCGCCTGGCCCTTGAGCATCGGCGGCACGTCGAGGATGCGCACGAAGCGCTCGCCCTCGAAATACTCGCGGTAGCGCGCGAACAGCGCGTCGCGCGTTGCGCTCTTCGTGAGCCGCAGGTGCATCGTGCTCAGGATCCCGCGGGTCGCGCCGATCACGTGCGGCACGAAGTCGAGCGTCGCGCCCTTCGCCTTGCCGAGCCGGCCCAGCGTGAGCTCGCTCTCGATCACGTGCTGGTGCGAGAGCACGCGGTACGGCACCACGTTGTCGTTGAGGTGCGAGAGGTGCTGCAGCGGCGCTGGCTTCTTCCCCGCGCCCGACGAGCCGCTCACGCTCGAGACCGAGACGCTCCCGCCCTCGACGGCCCCGCCGGCGAAGAGCGGCGCGAGCCCGAGGATCATCCCGATCGCGAAGCAGCCCGGGTTCCCCACGATCGGCGCGGAGGCGATCCGGTCGCGGAAGAGCTCCGAGACCCCGTACGCCGCGCGCCCGAGCAGCGCCTCCGCGCCGTGCGCGGTCTCTCGCACCGACGGGTGCCGCGCCGCGTAGAGCGCGTAGTCCGCGGCGCTCGCGAAGCGGAAGTCGCCGGAGTAGTCGATGAACGGCACGCCGGCGTCGGCGAGCGCCTTCGCGTAGGTCTGCGAGACGCGCTCCGGCGTGGCGAAGACGACGACGTCGCAGCCGCTGCCGACCTGCGCCTCCTCGGCGGTCTGCACGGTGAGCGCGCAGCGGCCCGTGAGGTGGGGGTAGACCTCGTCGATGCGGCGGCCCGCGTCGTCGCGCGCGACGAGCGAGGTGACCTCGAAGTCCGGGTGCGCCAGCAGCAGCTCGAGGACACCGAGTCCCCCGTAGCCGGTGGCGCCGACGATCTGTGCGCGTGGCATCTGCGGCCCCCTGGAGCCATGGTCCGCCCGTGGGGCAACGAGGATAGGCACGCGCCGGGCCGCGCGGAAGCCGGGCCGCGTGTACGGTCGGCGGGTGAGCGCCGACGCGGCCCCGCCCCCGCCCCCCTCTCCGCGCGTGCCGCTCGCCGTTACCTGGCGCGACCTGCTGGCGCTCGGCGACGAGGCGCTGCTCGCGGCGTGCGAGCTCGACCGCTTCCGCGCGAGCGGGCCCGGCGGGCAGAAGCGCAACACGACCGACTCCGCCGTGCGGCTGCGCCACCTCGCGAGCGGGATCGAGGCGCAGGCGAACGAGTCGCGCTCGCAGCACGAGAACCGCGCGCGGGCGCTCCGGCGGCTGCGCATGACGGCCGCGCTCACGCTGCGCGCGCCCGT
>VGNK01000097.1 GCA_016866055.1 Chloroflexota bacterium
ACCCGGCCGCGGCCCGCGGCCGCCACGCGGACCACGGCGTCCCCGCCGCAGCGCACGGCGATCACGCCGCCCACGGAGCCGGCCGCGGCGCGCACGACCGACACGCCGGCCACGATCCCGAGGTCTTCCGTCGCAAGTTCTGGCTGAGCCTCCTCCTCACGATCCCGGTCATCGCGTTCAGCGAGATGGTGCAGGGGTGGTTCGGCTACTCGCTCGACGGCGTCCCCGGCCACCGCCTCGTGCCGCCGGTGCTCGGCACGGCCGTCTTCGTCTACGGCGGGCTCGTCTTCCTGCGGGGCGGCTGGCGCGAGCTGCGCTGGCGGCAGCCGAGGATGACGCTGTTGATCTCGTTCGCGATCTCCGTGGCGTTCCTCACGAGCGCGGCCAGCGAGGTCGGGCTGCTCGACCTCGAGTTCTGGTGGGAGCTCGCCGCGCTGATCGCGGTGATGCTGCTGGGCCACTGGCAGGAGATGCGCGCGCTCGGGATCACGCGCGGCGCGCTCGCCGCGCTCGCGGGGCTGCTCCTCGACGAGGCCGAGCGCATCGAGGACGGCGGGCCGCGCACGGTGCCGATCGCCGACCTGCAAGAGGGCGACCTCGTGCTCGTGCGTCCGGGGGCCCGCGTCCCCGCCGACGGCCGCGTCGAGGAGGGCGCCGCCGAGTTCGACCAGTCGATGATTACGGGCGAGTCTCGGCCGGTCGCGCGCGCGGCACCGTGCGGCGTCGCCGCGGGGACGGTCGCGTCGGCTCCGCGGTGCGCGTGCGGGTGAGCGCCGTCGGCGAGGAGACCGCGCTCGCCGGCATCCAGTGCTTGGTCGCGCAGGCGCAGGCCTCGCGCTCGCGCGCACAGGCGATCGCCGACCGCGCCGCGGCCGCGCTCTTCTCCATCACGATCGCGAGGGGGCCGTGACGTTCGCGACCTGGTCGCTGCTGGGCGATGTCGACGCCGCGGTGATCCGCGCCGTGACCGTGCTCGTGAGCGTCTGCCCGCACGCGCTGGGCCTGGCGATCCCGCTCGTGATCGCGATCTCGACCGAGGTCTCGGCGCGGCACGGCATCCTCGTGAAGGACCGGCTCGCGCTCGAGCGCATGCGCACGGTCGACGTGGTGCTCTTCGACAAGACCGGCACGCTCACCGAGGGGCGGCCGGCGGTGACCGGCGCGTGGGCCGTGGACGGCGACGAGGACGCGCTGCTGCGGGTGCTCGGAGGCGGCCTCGGCCGCCGCCGCCACCCGCTCGCGCGCGCGCTCGACGATCGCGCGCGCCGGCTCGGGGCACTGCCCGCGGCGACGGAGTTCGCCGCGAACCCGGGGCGTGGGGTGCGCGCGGTCGTCGAGGGTGCGCGCGTGGAGATCGGCGGGCCGCGCCTCCTCCGCGAGCGCGGGCAGCAGGGCTCCCCGCCGGCGGAGGCGACCTGCGCGTGGATCGAGCGCGGCGCGACCGTGCTCTACGTGCTGCGCGACGGCGCGCTGGCCGGCGCGCTCGCGCTCGAAGACCGCGTGCGCGAGGAGTCGCGCGTGGCGATCGACGCGCTGCACCGCGCCGGTGTCGAGGTCGCGATGGTGACGGGCGCCGCGCACAACGTCGCCGAGACGGTGGCGCGCAACCTCGGCATCGACGAGGTGTTCGCCGAGGTGCTCCCCGAGCACAAGGCGGAGCAGGTGGCCGGGCTGCAGCGCCGCGGCCGGCGCGTCGCGATGGTGGGCGACGAGGTGAACGACGCGCCGGCGCTCGCGCGCGCCGACGTCGAGCTCGCGATCGGCGCCGGCACCGACGTCGCGATCGAGTCGGCGGGGGTGGTGCTCGCCTCCGACGACCCGCGCGCGGTGACCGCGGTAATGGCGCTCTCGCGCGCGAGCTACCGGAAGATGGTGCAGAACCTGTTCTGGGCGACCGGCTACAACGTCGTCGCGATCCCCCTCGCCGCGGGCGCGCTCGCGTTCGCGGGCGTGACGCTCCCGCCGGCGGTCGGCGCGCTGTTGATGAGCGCGTCGACGATCGTGGTCGCGGCGAACGCGCTGCTGCGGCGGCGGGTGCGGCTGTAGGCGAGCGTCCCGCGTGAGCAGGATGAGCGGGTGCCGGGGCGAACCACTCGCCCCACCGCCGGCTCAGCCCGCTGACGCGGGCCGCTCGCCAAGCCGGTCGGCCGACGCGGGCCGCTTGCCGTGGGACGTACGATGCCCCCCAAGGCCGCGCTCGCCATCCTCGATCCCCGTCGCACCAACGAGTGGCAGTTCTTCCGCGCGCTCTGGCGCACCGACCGCGCGCTCGCGGCGGCGTGGTGGGGGCTCGTCGCGCTGCGCGGCGCGCTCCCGGCGGGCTTCGCGGTCGCGATGGGCGCGCTCGTCGCCGCCGTCACCGACGGCCGCGCGCTCGCCGCGCCGCTCGCCGCGGTCGGCGTCGCCTTCGTCGCGATGCAGGTGCTCACGCCCGTGCACGTCGCCGTCGGCGCGAACCTCGGCACGAAGACCGCCGGCTGGCTCTACGACCGGCTGACCGAGGCCGCGATCCGCCCGCCCGGCATCGCGCACCTCGAGCGGCCCGACCTCACCGACGACCTCACGATGGCGCGCGACTTCGACCTCGGCATCACGGGCCCGCCGCTCTTCATCAGCATGGACTTCATCGCGAGCAGCCTCGTCATGATCGCGAGCGGGCTCGCCGCCGCCGCCGTGCTCGCCGGCTACCAGTGGTGGGCGCCGCTGCTCGTCGGCAGCGCGTGGGCCTCGACGCACCTGCTGCTGCGCGAGAGCTCCGTCTGGCGCGCGCGCGAGGAGCCGCACGTGCTCGAGGCGCAGCGCCACGCCGACTACGCCTACCGGCTCGCCGTCGACGCGCCCGCCGCGAAGGAGATCCGCGTCTTCGGGCTCGCCGGCTGGACCGTCGGCCGCTTCGCCGAGCGCCGCCGCTCGCTGCTCGACCTGCAGATGCACGCGATGCGGCTGCGCGAGCAGCCCGTCGCCTGGTCGCTCGCGCTGATCGTCGGGTCGAACGCGCTGCTCTTCTGGCTGCTCGCACGCGACGCCTCGTCGGGGGCGATCAGCCTCGGCGCGGCGGTCGTGTTCGCGCAGACCGCGGTCGGGACGAGCGGGCTCGGCTTCGGCGGCTTCTCCTGGGCGCTGCGCGGCGCGGCGCAGCCGGCCGCCGCCGTGCTGCGGCTCGAGGCCGCGATGCGCCCCGCCGGCGCGCTCACTCCCGGCACTCGCGCGGCGACCGGGATGCCCGCACGCGAGGTGCGCTTCCGCGACGTCGCGTTCACCTACCCGACCGGCGGCGCGCCGGTGCTCGACGGCCTCAACCTCGCGATCCCCGCGGGCTCCTCGCTCGCGATCGTGGGGTCGAACGGCGCCGGCAAGACGACGATCGCGAAGCTGCTCTGCCGGCTCTACGACCCGCAGGCCGGCGCGATCGAGATCGACGGCGTCGACCTGCGCGAGCTCGAGGTCGCGGCGTGGCGCGAGCGGGTCGCCGCCGTCTTCCAGGACTTCATCCGGTACGAGCTGACGCTGCGCGACAACGTCGCGCCGCGCGGCGCACCCGACGACGCCATCGAGGGCGCGCTCGCGGACGCCGGCGCCGCCGAAACCGCGGCGCTCGACGCGCCGCTCTCGCGCGCCTACGCGGGCGGCACCGACCTCTCGGGCGGGCAGTGGCAGCGCGTCGCGCTCGCGCGTGCGCTCTGCGCGGTGCGGCTCGGCGCCGGGATCGTGCTGCTCGACGAGCCGACCGCGCAGCTCGACGTGCGCGGCGAGGCCGAGATCTTCGAGCGGCTGCTCGCCGCCACGCGAGCCTGCACGACCGTGCTGATCTCGCACCGCTTCTCGACCGTGCGCCACGCCGACCGCATCTGCGTGCTCGAGGCGGGCCGCGTCGTCGAGCTCGGGAGCCACGAGGAGCTGATGGCGCTCGGTGGGCGCTACCGGCGGATGTTCGAGCTGCAGGCGGCGCGCTTCGCGCGCGGCGAGGCCGTCGAGCTGCCCGAGGAGACCGGCGAGGAGCCCGTCGCGCTCGAGGCGCTCGCGCCGGCCGAGGGCGGCGAAGGCCGCGGCGCGTCATGACCGCCGCGCCGCGCGACCTCCCGCCCTGGCTGCCCTCGCTCGTGCGCTCGCTGCGGCTCGGGTTCCGCGCGGAGCCGCGGCTGCTCGTCGTCTCGTTCCTCGTCACGGTCACCGCCGCCGTCCCCGACGCGCTGTTCGCGCTGTGGCTCAAGCTGCTCGCCGACGGCGTGCTCGGCGACCGCCCCACGCAGGTGCTCGCCGCCGCGGTCGCGCTCGGCGCCTCCGCGGCGCTGAGCTGGTTCCTGCAGGTCGCCGGCGAGCGCGTCGGGCGTCGCTTCCGCGAGCGCGCGACGATCGTGATCGAGACGCACGTCGCGAGCCTGCAGGCCTCGGTCGCGAGCATCGAGCACCACGAGCGGCCCGAGTACCTCGACCGCCTCGCGGTGCTGCGCGACCAGATCTTCGCGATCAACCACCTGTATGCGTCGCTGTTCGGCGTCGCGGGGTGGGTGCTGCGGCTCGGCGTCACGCTCGCGCTGCTGATGTCGATCCACCCCGCGCTCGCGGTGCTCGCAGTGTTCGCGGCGCCGAGCGTGATCGTGGCGTCGGCGCGCTCGGCCGCCGAGCGCCGCGCCGATGAGCGCACGGCGCCGCACTACCGCCTCGCGCGCCACCTCTTCGTCACCGGTACCACCGCCGCGCCCGGCAAGGAGGTGCGCGTCGCCGGCATCGCCGACCGCATCGCGCGCGAGCAGCGCCGCGAGTGGGAGCGTCGCTACGACGGGCTCGCGCCGGCGCGCTGGGCGACGGCGGCCTGGCAGTCCGCGGCGTGGGCGCTCTTCGGCGTCGCGTACGTCGGCGCGATCGTCTTCGTCGCCTCGGGGCTGCGGGCCTCGGCGGGCGAGGTGCTGCTCGTGGTCGCGGCGGGCGGGCGGCTCTCGCAGTACCTCGGTCAGACCGTCGGCGAGATCGGGTTCCTGCGCGGGATCTGGCTCGACGCCGCGCGCAAGCTCGCCTGGCTCGAGGACTACGCGGCCGCGGCCGCCGCCGGCGCCGACCTGCCGGTGCCCGCGCGGCTCGAGCGCGGCATCCGCCTCGAGGGCGTCTCGTTCGCCTACCCCGGCACCGACCGGCTCGTGCTCGAGGAGGTCGACCTCGAGCTGCCGGCGGGGGCGGTCGTCGCGATCGTCGGCGAGAACGGCGCCGGCAAGACGACGCTCGTCAAGCTGCTGTGTCGCCTCTACGAGCCGGCGCGCGGGCGCATCACGGTCGACGGCGCCGACCTCGCGCGGCTCCCCGCGGAGGCCTGGCGCGAGCGCGTCGCCGGCGCCTTCCAGGACTTCGCGCGCTTCGAGTTCCGCGCGCGGCAGACCGTGGGGCTCGGCGACCTCGTGCGCATCGACGACGCGGAAGCCGTCGCGGGCGCGGTGGACCGCGCCGGCGCCGGCGACGTGGTCGCGCGGCTGCGCGCGGGGCTCGACACGCAGCTCGGCCCGACCTGGCGCGAAGGCGTCGACGTCTCGTACGGCCAATGGCAGAAGCTCGCGCTCGCGCGGGGCTTCATGCGCGAGCACCCGCTCCTGCTCGTGCTCGACGAGCCGACCGCGGCGCTCGACGCCGAGAGCGAGCACGCGCTGTTCGAGCGCTACGCCGCCGCCGCACGCGCGCCCGGCGGCGCCGGGGACGGGCGCGTGACCGTGCTCGTGTCGCACCGCTTCTCGACGGTGCGCATGGCGGACCTGATCGTCGTGCTCGACGGCGCGCGCGTGGTCGAGGTGGGCACGCACGAGGCGCTCGTCGCGCGCGGCGGGCAGTACGCGCAGCTCTACGCGATCCAGGCGGGGGCGTACCGGTAGCGCGGACGCGCGCGCTTCCGGGCGAGCGGGGGGCGTGAGCCCCCTGAGCCGGTGGCGGCGCGGGTGATCGCGCGCGGACCGGCTCAGCCCGCTCACGCGGGCCGCTCGCCCGGAGCGCGTCGCCCGCAATCGATCGGGCGCCCGTGCCCCGGGCGGCAGCCCCGCCCGACCCTCGGGCCATGCCGAAGGTCCGCGACGCGCTGCGCATCATGGAGGCGGACGGCTGGTACCTCGTTCGCGTCCGAGGCGCTCACCGCCAGTACCGACATCCGGCGAAGCGGGGCCTGGTCACGATCGCGGGCGCCGATCTCCCGGGGTGCGTCGCGACCGGGCGGACCCGAGGCGAGGTCGAGCGGAACATCCGTGCCGCGCTCGGGATGCACCTCAAGGGAATGGCGGACGAGGGACTGCCGATTCCAGCGCCGGCCGCCTGAACCGATCTCATGGACGGTTGACCCCAGACGAAGGCAACCACCGGCAGCGGGTTGGCCTCGCCCGGCGTCTCGGGAGCGCCCCCCCCCGACGAGCTCGCAGTCCCGGACGCAGTAGATGCACGGGCCGCCATGTGCGGGGGTCGTGGGCCCGCAGCCGGCTCAGCCCGCTCACGCGGGCCGCTCGCCCAGCGCGTCGAAGCCGCCGCGCCCCGTCACGACTCCGCGGTGGGGTTGTCTCGCTGCGCACGCTCCGTGGGCGCGGGTGGGCGGTGATTGATGAAGAAGCTCGCAGCCACGCTGGCCGTTCTGCTGGTGGGGGCCCTGCTCTCGATCTCGACGGCGGGCGCCACGCCGCCGCAGTCGGTGAGCGGTGACTTCGCCGTGGTGGTGCTCGGCCCGCCCGACGTCGAGCCTGCCGGGAAGAACTGCAGGGTCGCGCTCGACGTGGCGTTCGACCTCGCCGGCGCCGTCGAGGGCGCGGCGGTGCTGACGTCGCTGCGCATCGTCCGCCACGGCTCGTGTGACTTCGCGGGGCCCGCCGCGGAGGACTTCGCGGGTCACGGCACGTTCCCGGCACCGTCGGCGGCACGTACGGCGGGAAGCTGCACGTCGACTGAGACCGACCGGGGCGAGCGGGGGGCGTGAGCCCCCCGAGCCCCCTCAGGCGCACGGGACGATCGCGGGCTCAGTCCGGTGGATAGCGCTGGGGATCGGGGCTCACTCCGCGAACGAAGCATTCCACAAAGTCCTCCCCGATCTCCATGATCAGGTCGCGCGCCTCGAGGCCCTCGACGAGATCCGGCGGGAGCCCGCCGAGTCCGAGCTTTGCTCCCAGGAGGTTGCCGGTCATCGACGCGGTGCTGTCGCTGTCCCCGCTGTGGTTCGCGGCGAGGATCACGCCTGAGCGAAAGTCGGTGGCCCTCAGGGCACAGTAGATCGCGATGGCCAACGCCTCCTCCGCGACCCAGCCGCCTCCGAGCCGCTCCACATCTTCCGCGGTTCCGCTGCTGGAACGTTCCAGGTCGACGGCGCTCGACATCGCCGCGCTCGTCTCTTGATGTCCCGTGCGCAGGGTGAGTTCCTCGTGCGCAGCGTTGATCGCTTCGGGGAGTGACCTGCCGCTCAGGAGGTCGGCGACGACGCGGGCGAACGCCGCCGCCGCCAGGTACCCGCTCGGGTGCCCGTGCGTGATCGCCGCGACCGCCATCGCGAGCTCGAAGGGGTGCTCGGCCACGAGGCCGACCGGCGCCACGCGCATCGCGCCGCCGCACCCCTTGCTGTCGTTGATCGGCTCGGCCGGGGAGCCGACGAGCCCCGAGCGGAGCGCGGAGAGGCAGGTGTTCCCGGGCGCCTGCTCGTCGAACAGCCGACGATTCGTGACGAGCCACCCCGTAGGTCCCGGGTCTTCGATGTGCGGCCCACGCGCGCTCGTCCAGGGCACGCCCTGGGTGTGCAGCCAGCGGAGGTACGCACGGTGGATCACCGCAACGGTGTCGGTGTCGCGCCCCTGCTGCTCGCTGCTTCGCGCCCTCAGCAGTCCCTCGATCGTCCACAGGGTCATCTGCGTGTCGTCCGTGATCACGCCGGTGCGGCCGTTCAGGGGGGCATACGTGAGCGCACCTCGCTGACCCCAACGATGGCGAATCTCCTGGAGGCTCATGAACTCGAGCGGCGCACCGAGCGCGTCTCCGATCGCGCCTCCGAGCAGGCACCCGAGAACGCGCTCCCGTGCCTCACGTCGATTCACGGCGTGTCGCCCCCACGGTCCCGCGCGCGCGAGCGTTCAACTTGCCGGAGGGAGCGCCGGTAGCTCGGCGAGCCTCGCCCGCTGCGGCTGCGCTCGCGCCCACTGCAGCACCTCGTCCTCCTGGCTGAAGAGGATCACCTGCCGCTCGCGCGCGATCTCCGCGAGCGCGTCGAGGATCGCACGCGTGCGCTTAGCATCCGCCTGCACCGTGACGTCGTCCAGCAGCAGCGGGCACGGCTCGTCGCGCTTCCCGAGGTGCTCTACGAGCGCGACGCGGAGCAGGAGGTAGATCTGCTCCGCGGTGCCGTGCGACAGCGCGCCCGCGTCGCGCCACGCGCCGCCCTCGCTGCACACGCTCACGGCGAGGTCCTTCGGATCGACCATCGCGTCGAGGTAGCGGTTGAGCGTGACGACGGGGAGCCAGCGGCGCAGGGTCGCCTGTAGCACGGGCGCGATGTCGCGATGAGCACGCTCCTCGGCCTCGCGCAGCTTCGTCTCCGTGAGCGTGAGCACCTCGTCGAGCGCGGCGACGCGCGCATGCTCGCGCTCGGCGGCGGCGAGCGCCTCCTCGGCTTCCGCGACGGGGGGCATGCGACGCGCGTGATCCTCCGCGCGCTGGCGCGCGAGCTGGAGCTCGGTGTCCGCCGCTGCCGCCGTGTCGCGCAGCCGCTGCAGCGCGCCGTCCGCGTCGGCGCCGAGATCGACGGCCGCGAGCAACGCGGGATCGAGCCCCGACGCACGCTCCCTCGCCGCGCGCTCCGCGTCGGTCGCACGCTGCTCGAGCGCCGCGAGCGTGTCGCCTCCGAGCAGGACCTGCAGCCGCTCCCAGTCGTGGCGCGCTGCGCGCAGCTCCTGCAGTCGCTGCTCGCGGCGCGCGCGCCACGCGCCCAACCCCGAGAGCAGATCCTCCTCGCGGGCGGCGTCGGCCCCTGCGCCCGCGCCGTCGAGCACGACCCCCGCGCTCATGGCGGCGGCGTGTAGCGCGTGAGCGGCCGCCGCGCGCTGCCGCTGCACCTCCGCCGCGCGCGCCTCGGCCTCGACCCGTGCACGGTGTGTGCGCGCGCGCTCCC
>VGNK01000098.1 GCA_016866055.1 Chloroflexota bacterium
CGAGGTCGCCGTCCACGTGGGCCGCGCCCCGGACCCGGCGCCGGCGATCGCGCTACGCTGCGGCGGTCCCGGGACCCCCCGGCGCACGAGGGAGGACGCAGATGCCACTCACCCCGCAGACCCAGACGGTGCTCGAAGCGCGCCGGCGGCTGCAGCCGGCGGAGACGCACACGCTCACGCCCGTGCAGGCGCGGGAGCAGATGCGGCGCATGCGCGAGGCGATGGGCCCGCCGCCGCCGGAGCAGGTCGCGCACGTCGAGAACCGCACGATCCCGGGACCGGCCGGGGAGCTCCCGGTCCGCATCTACCGCCCGGACGCCGCCAGACCGATGCCGCTGCTCGTCTACTTTCACGGCGGCGGGTGGGTGATCGGCGACCTCGACTCGCACGACGGGACCTGCCGCTCGATCGCGAACCTCGCCGGGGCATGCGTGGTCTCGGTCGACTACCGGCTCGCCCCGGAGCACCGCTACCCCGCCGCCGCGGACGACTGCTACGCCGCCACCGCGTGGGCAGCGGCGAACGCCGACGCGCTCGGCGCCGAGGCCTCGCGGCTCGCGGTGGGCGGCGACAGCGCCGGGGGGAACCTGGCGGCGGTGGTGGCGCTCATGGCGCGCGATCGCGGCGCGCCCGCGCTCCGCGCGCAGATCCTGACCTACCCCGTGACCGACTTCGACTTCTCGACGGAGTCGTATCGCGCGAACGGCACG
Organism: Chloroflexota bacterium; assembly: GCA_016866055.1. Classification (GTDB taxonomy): domain Bacteria; phylum Chloroflexota; class Dehalococcoidia; order UBA2979; family UBA2979; genus VGNK01. The sequence continues at coordinate 711 of VGNK01000098.1, forward strand.
GGGGACTTCGGGCTCAGCGAGCCCGGGATGCGCTGGTTCTGGGACTGCTACCTGCAGCGGCCCGAGGACGGGGCGCAGCCGTACGCCTCGCCGATGCGAGCGACGAACCTCACCGGGCTCCCGCGCGCGCTCGTGATCACCGCCGAGTACGACCCGCTCCGGGACGAGGGTGAGGCGTACGGGCGCCGCCTCGAGGCGGCGGGCGTGCCGACCACGGTGAAGCGGTACGACGGCGTCGTGCACGGCTTCGTCGGACAGGCGGCCGCGGTGCCCGAGGGGCGGCAGGCGCTGGAGCAGATCGCCGCGATGCTGCGGGGCTGAGGCCCGCCCCGCGCCCGCGCCGCCGCCCCCACGGTCGCCGCTCCGAGCGTCGCGCCCAGCATCGCCCGGCGTGGGATCCGCAGCGCTCGTCGGGTCCGACCCGCCCCGCGCGCGACGGGATCCGCACCGCGTCTCGCGCTGCCAGTCACGTGCGACGCCGGCATCACGCGGGTAGCCAGCCGCCACGGCTGTGATAGTGTGACGCACGTTGTCGGCCTCGCGGCCGAGGACCCGAGGACGAGATGTGCGGATCTCGTGTCGAGGCCCCCGACGTTCGGCGTCCCGGACGGGACGCTGGCATCCGCGCGCGCGATGCCCGCGCACCCGGTGACGCCCCTCCCCTGACCCCCTCCGCGCCGGGCGCGTCCGCCGCCCCGCACCGCCCCGGGGCGTGCACCGACGGTGGGGGGACGCCGCTTGCCTGACGTCCTCCAGCACGACGTCGTGATCGTGGGAGGCGGTGGCGCCGGTCTGCGCGCCGCGATCGCCGCGGTCGAGGCCGACCCGACCCTCGACGTCGCGATCGTCTCCAAGGTCTATCCGATGCGCAGCCACACGGTCTCCGCCGAGGGCGGGGCCGCGGGCGTGATCAAGGCCGGCGACTCTCTCGAGGAGCACATCCGCGACACGATCTCCGGCTCGGACTGGCTCGCCGACCAGGACGCGGTCGAGCTGTTCGTGCGCGAGGCGCCCCAGGAGCTGCTCCGGCTGGAGCACTGGGGCTGCCCGTGGAGCCGGGAGCCCGACGGGACGGTCGCGGTGCGCCCGTTCGGCGGCATGGGCATCGAGCGCACCTGGTTCGCCGCCGACAAGACCGGCTTCCACATGCTGCACACGCTCTTCCAGACCTCGCTCCAGCATGAGCGGGTGCGGCGCTACGACGAGTGGTTCGCGACGCGTCTGCTCCTCGACGACGGCCGCGCCGTGGGGGTGAGCGCGATCGAGCTGCGCTCGGGCCAAGTGCGCGCGGTCGTCGGGAAGGCGGTGATCCTCGCGACGGGCGGCTTCGGGCGGATCTTCCCGTTCACGACGAACGCGGCGATCAAGACCGGCGACGGCCTCGGCCTCGCCTTCCGCGCCGGCGTCCCGCTCAAGGACATGGAGTTCGTGCAGTACCACCCGACGGGGCTCCCCGGCACCGGCATCCTGATCACCGAGGCGGCGCGCGGCGAGGGCGGCATCCTCGTGAACCGGCACGGCGATCGCTACCTCCGTCACTACAACCTCGGCGAGCCGCTCGACATCCGCGATCCCGTGCACCCCCGGCTGCGCACGATGGAGCTCGGGCCGCGCGACCGCCTCTCGCAGGCGTTCATGAAGGAGCAGGACCAGGGGAACGTCTTCGACGGCCCGTACGGGACCTACGTGCACCTCGACATCCGGCACCTCGGCGAGCGGCGGGTGGACCAGAAGATCCCGTTCGTCCGCGAGCTCGCGACGAACTACGCCGGCATCGACCCCGTCCGCGAGCCGATCCCGGTGCGACCCGTCGTGCACTACATGATGGGCGGGATCGACACGAACCTGGAGGCAGAGACCGCGCTCCCCGGGCTGTACGCGGCCGGCGAGTGCGCGTGCGTGAGCATCAACGGCGCGAACCGCCTCGGCTCGAACTCGCTCCCCGAGCTGCTCGTGTTCGGCGCGCGCGCCGGCACCGGCGCCGCGCGCTGGGCGCGCGAGCACGCGCCCGCACCACGCGCCGCCGTCGAGACGCAGGCGGCCGACGAGCAGGCGCGCATCGCCCGCGACCTCATCAACCGCCGCGACGGCGACGAGCGCATCGCCACGCTGCGCACCGAGATGCAGCACGCGATGGAAGCGGGGTGCGGCATCTACCGCACCGAGGCGACGCTGCAGGCCGCGGCGGCGAAGGTCGCGGAGCTGCGCGAGCGCGCACGACGCGTGCAGCTCGACGACCACAGCCTGAGCTTCAACACCGAGCTCACCGCCGCGCTCGAGCTCGACATCATGATCGAGATCGCGGAGTCCGTGGTGCACTCCGCGCTCCACCGCACCGAGTCGCGCGGCTCGCACCAGCGCGTCGACTTCCCCCAGCGCGACGACGGGCGCTTCCTCAAGCACTCGCTCGCCTACCGCACCGAGGGCGCGCCACGGGTCGAGTACCGCGACGTCGCGATCACCCGCTGGCCCCCGGCCGAGCGCGTCTACGGGCGCGCCCACTGAGCCGACCACAGCGATCGGAGGCGGCATGACGTCCGGCGCGACGACGACCCAGACGATCGGCTTCGAGATCGCCCGCTACCTCCCGGGCGAGGACCGCGCCCCCACGCTGCGCCACTACGATGTCCCCTACCGGCCGGAGTGGGTGGTGCTCGACGCCCTGAACTACCTCAAGGACGAGGTCGACGGCACGCTCTCGTTCCGGTGGTCCTGCCGCATGGGCGTCTGCGGCTCCTGCGGCGCGATGGTGAACGGGGTGCCGCGGCTGATGTGCGCGGCGTTCCTCCGCGACTACCTGCCGGGCCCGATCCGCGTGGAGCCGCTCGCGAACTTCCCGATCGAGCGCGACCTCGTGATCGTGCTCGACGACTTCATGCAGAAGCTGCGCGCCGTGAAGCCGTGGATCATCCCCGGCGACCGGCCGCCCCCGGCGGACGCCGAGTACCGCCAGACGCCGGCACAGCTCGCCGACTTCAAGCAGTACAGCATGTGCATCAACTGCCTGCTCTGTTACTCGGCCTGTCCCGTCTACCAGCACGAGGAGGAGTTCCTCGGCCCCGCGGTGCTCGCGCTCGCGCAGCGCTACGACCATGACTCACGCGACCGCGGCAACTCGCAACGGCACGAGCTCACCTGGTCCGACGAGGGGATCTGGGACTGCACGTTCGTCGGTGAGTGCAGCGCGGTCTGCCCGAAGCACGTCGACCCCGCGGGCGCGATCCAGCAAGCGAAGGTCGAGAGCACGATGGACTGGTACCGCTCGGTGCTCTGGCCGTTCGGGCGGCGCTAGGAGGACGTGATGGCGAGCCCGTACCCACGACGGCGGTCGAGGCGATGGTTCATCGAGCGCTGGGCCTACCAGCGCTTCGTGCTCCGTGAGCTCTCCGGCGTCGTGCTCGCCGCCTACATGGTGCTGCTGCTCCTGCTCGTCTCGAGCGTCCACGCGGGCGGCCAGGCCTTCGCCGACCACGTCACCACGCTTCGGTCGCCGCTCATGATCGCGGTGCACGTGATCCTGGTGCTGTTCGCGCTGCTGCACACGGTCACCTGGTTCCAGGCCGTGCCCAAGGGGCTGCCGCTGCGCCGCGGCGAGGAGAAGGTGCCGCCGGCGCTGATGATCGGCGCGAACTACGTCGCGATGGCCGGCGCGACCGTGATCATCGTCGCCGCGCTGGTCGCCTGAGGAGGTCGCGATGCGTCGCTCCCCCGAGCCGGTGTTCTGGTCGCTCTTCTCGGCGGGCGGCGTGGTGCTCGCGCTGATCGCGCCGGCGCTGATCCTGGCGACGGGGTTCCTCGTGCCGGCGGAGCGCGTCGAGTTCGACCGGCTCTCGGCGATCCTGACGCAGCCGCTCGCACGGATCGCGGTCGTGGGGCTCGCGTTCCTGACGTTCGTGCACGCCGCCCACCGGCTGCGGCACACGCTCGTCGACGTCGGGCTGCGCGCGTACGGCGGCCCGATCGCGACCGTCTCGTATCTCGCCGCGCTCGCGCTCACCGCGTGGGCGGCGCTCGTCGCGTTCGGATAGCAGGGCTCGCGCCGCGGCGCGCGGCAGGGAAGGGACCCGCATCGACGGTCGTTCACGAACGGAGGTGAACCATGTCGCGCTACCTCATCGTCACGCACCAGACGGCGCTCACGAGCGAGCTCCACGAGAAGGTGCGCGAGCTGGTCGCGGCCGACCCGCAGGCGGAGTTCACCATCCTCGTGCCCGAGCTCCCCTCGTCGAACTTCTCATGGGAGGGCGAGTCGGTCGACGTCGCCGAGCAGCGCGCCGAGGCGGCGCAGTCGCTGTTGCGCGAGACCATGCGCGCGAACGTGACGCGCGCCGTCGTCGGCGTCTCGGATCCGCTGCAGGCCATCAGGAACGAGCTCGAGCAGCATCCCGGCTACGAGACGCTCGTCGTCTGCACGCTGCCGCCGGGGATCTCGCGCTGGCTGCGGCTCGATCTCGTGCACCAGGCGGGTCGGAAGTTCGGCCTGCCCACCGTGCACGTGGTCGCGCACGCGCCGCTGCCGACGCCCCCGTAGCGCGCGGGCCGGGCGCGGCCGGGCTCACCGCCCCGGGGCGCCCGCGGGGGAGGCGAGGAACTCGCGGATCGCGCCCCAGTAGTCGTGCCCGCCCACGAGGAAGACGTCGTCGTGGCGGGCGCCCCGCACCGTGATGAAGCGCTTCGGCTCGCGCGCCGCCTCGTACACGCGGCGGCCTCCCTCGTACGGGATGACCTCGTCGCGGTCGCCGTGCAGCACGAGCACCGGCGCCCGCACGTCCGCGATGCGCGCCAGCGAGTCGTAGCGCGTCCGGAGCAGCGGGCCGACCGGCAGGAACGGGTAGGCGACGCCCGCCATGTACCGGATCGACGGCAGCGGTGACTCGAGCACCAGCGCGTGCGGCGGGTGGCGCGCCGCCAGCTCGGTGGCGACGGCGGCGCCGAGCGACTGCCCGTAGTAGGCGATGCGCCCGGGGTCGACGCCGGGCCGCGCGCGCAGGTGCGCGAACGCCGCCTCGGCGTCGCGGTACGTCCCCTGCTCGGTCGGCGTGCCGCCGCTCCGCCCGTACCCCCGGTAGCTGACGATGAAGACGCCGACGCCCAGCTCGCTCCGGATCAGCGCGAGGTGACCGACGCGGTCGCCGATGTTGCCGCCGTTGCCGTGGAACCAGAGCAGCGTGACCGGCCCGGTCCCCGGCACGAACCAGCCGTGGACGCGCACGTCGTCCGAGGCCACCAGGAAGACGTCCTCGTACGCGAGCCCCGCCGCGGCCGGCGTCCGCTCCAGCGTGCGCGAGGGGAAGTAGATGAACGGCCGCTCGAGCCACTCCATGAGTCCCGCCCGCGCCAGCAGCACGACCAGCAGCGGCGCGGCCGCGACGACCGCGACGACGCGCCCGGCGGCGAGCGCGCGCGTCACGCGGCCATCGCGTGCGGCCCGCGCGCCCGGGACGGCGCGCTCCGCGCTACCCGCGCGGCAGCCCGAGCCCGCGCGTCGCGATGATGTTGCGCTGGATCTCCGACGTGCCGCCGCCGATCGTCGCCGAGACGCTCGTCACGTACGACTGGCCGACGCTCCCGCCGAGCGGCGCCTGCGGCTCGCCCGGCCGCAGCTGGCCGAACAGCCCGAGCAGCTTCATCCCGGTCCCCGCGATCCGCTGGCTCAGCTCCGAGCTGTAGAGCTTGGCCGCCGACGCCTCGTAGTTCGCGATGATGCCGCGCGTCTGCAGGTGCACAATGCGGTACGCGAGCTGCGTCCCGACCTCGATCTCGACCATGCGATCCGCGAACGCGAGCCGGGCCTGTCGGTTCCGCTCGACGTGGCCGTAGTGCTCCTGCGCGTACTGGATGTACTCCTCGACGGTGCGTCGCGCGCCCGAGAAGCCGGCGATGCTCGAGCGCTCGAAGTCGAGCGCGACCGCGAGGTGGTACCAGCCGCGGTTCATCTCGCCGACGACGTTGCGGCGCGGGATGCGAACGTCCTCGAAGTAGACCTCGTTGAAGCCGTGCTCGTCGCCCATGTTGATGAGCGGGCGCACGCTCACGCCGGGCGAGGACATGTCGAGGATGAACATCGTGATCCCGCGGTGCTTCGGCGCGTCGGGGTCGGTGCGCGCGGCGAGCCAGCCGTAGTTCGAGCGGTGCGCGCCCGAGGTCCAGATCTTCTGGCCGTTCAGCACGAACTCGTCGCCCTGCTCGACTGCGCGGGTCTGGAGCGAGGCGAGGTCGCTGCCGGCGCCCGGCTCCGAGTAGAGCGTGCACCACCAGGAGTGGTCGGCGGCGGTGGCGATGCGGTTGAGGTGCTCCCGACGCTGCTCCTCGGACCCGACGAGCATGAGCGCCGGGCCGACCCACATCACCCCCATGTTGCCCCCGCTCGGGGCGCGCTGGTAGGCCATCTCCTCGTTGAGCAGCATCTGCTGCCAGTGCGACGCGGCGAGCCCGCCGTACTCCTTCGGCCACGCCATCGTGAGCCACTTCCGCTCGGCCATCGCCTTCTGGAAGCGCAGCGTGCGCGTGAAGCCCTCGTCGCTCCCGCCCTCGCCGCCGCCGCGCTCGCCGCCGTCGGGCAGGTGCTCCCGCACGAACGCGCGCACCTCTTCGCGGAACGCCTCGTGCTCGTCGGTGAAGCGGAAGTCCATCGTCGACCTCTCTCCGTGCGCGGCCCTGGGCGGCGGTTCCAAGCATACCAGCGTCCGTGATACCCGCCCACGCGCCCCGGTGACCCCAACGCGTAAGGTGGCGCGGCTCGCGGAAGGAAGCCGGCATGCGCGTGCTCTGGCTCGTCGTGGTGATCGCGCTCGGCGCCGGGGTCGCCTGCTCCGGCGGCGCGGAGGCCCCCGGTGCCGGCGCGGGCGGGATCACGCGCGCGACGCCGCCGGCGGGCGCGACCTCGGCGCCGGGGACGGCGCCGGAGGGGCCGCCGCCCGACGCGTTCCGCGAGTGGGCGTCCGGGTTCTGCGGCGCGCTCGAGGAGTGGTCGCGCGCGATCGCCGGCGTGGACGACGGCGGGCAGCGCCTCGCCGCGATGAGCCTCGCCGAGCGGAAGGCGCGCTCCGCACGCATCAGCCAGGTCGAGATCGCCGCCTCGGCGCGCGCCGCGGAGCGGCTCGCCGCGCTCGCGCCCCACGCGGACGCCGCCGAGTACCACCACGCCAACCGCACCCAGTACGCGGAGCGGGCGCGCATCGTGCGTGGCATCGAGGAGCGCGTGCAGCGGGTGTCGTCGATCGATGAGCTGCAGCAGCTCAACCGTGAGTACGAGGAGTCGAACGAGCAGCGCCGCCGCACGGTGCGCGCGGCCGCGCAGTTCCTGCCTGCGGGCGCGATCGCGGCGCTGTGGGAGCAGGGCCGCTGCGGCCCCGCCACGCAGATGCTGCCGCCGCTCTAGCGTGCTACCCCTCGCGCGCCCGCGCCACCGCGGCAAAGGCACGCGCGACCGAGCCCGCGCGGTCGCTCGGATCGACGAGCGGCTGCGCGAGGATCTCGCGCATCCCGGCGTCCCGCCAGCGCCGTAGCCCGGCGGCCACCGTGGCCTCATCCCCGAAGACGACGAGGTCGTCGAGGAGGGCGTCAGAGTAGCCCTCGCTCACGTCGTAGCCGGCGGCCGTGAACATCCCCTGGTAGTTCGGGACGCGCGCGTACATCGCGAGCTGCGCCCGCGCCCACTCGCGCGCCTGTGTGCGGTCGGCCGTCACCGCGATCGGGACGTGCGCGACGAGCGGCGGTGCCTCGCGGCCGGCCCGCCGTGCCGCGTCCTCGAGCGTCGGCAGCGCCGTCGCGACGAGGTAGCGGAGCGGGCTCATCCACGAGATCGCGCCGTCCGCGACCTCGCCGCAGAGCGCGTACGAGCGCGGTCGCAGCGCCGACGCCATGACCGGCACCGCGGCCGTCGCCGCGAGGCGCGCGCGCATCCGCACGTGCTCGCCCGCGTACTCGGCCGCGCCCTCGCGCAGCAGCGTGCGGATCGCGATCACGTACTCGCGGAGGTTCGTCAGCGGCTTGCGGTACTCCTGTCCGTACGAGCGCTCGACGTAGAACGCGGTCGTCGAGCCGATCCCGAGCAAGAAACGCCCCGGCGCGAGCTGGTCGAGCGCGAGCGCCTCCTGCGCGAAGATCACCGGCGCGCGGCCCCACGTGTGAAGGATCGCGGTGCCCATGTGGATCGTCGAGGTCTTCGCGGCGGCCGCCGCGAAGACCGGCAGCATGTCCGCGCCGCCGGCGCCGTTCATCGTCGCCCACGCGACCTCGATGCCCGCGCGCTCGGCCTGCTCGATCTGCTCGACCGCCGCGCGCGCGTTCGCCGCCTGAATCGCCACCCCGAACATCGTCCGCTCCCTCTCACGCCCGCCGCGCGCCGCCCGGCGCGCACCGCGACCCGCCGCCGCCCGGGCGCCCCTCAGCG